>NZ_MABH01000076.1 GCF_001720585.1 Cereibacter johrii
AGGCCCGGGTCGATCCATTCGGCGGGCTCCGGCAGGCGCAGGAGGGCCGCCGACGCAGCCTTCGCCACCAGTTTCTGCGTGAGCCCCGCCGTCAGCGGATAGACGGGCTCGCAGGCGGGCAAGGCCGCGGCCTCCTCGGGCGGCAGCACATGATCGGGATGGACCATCTGCGCCATGCCGTCGAAGACCTCGATCCGGCCCGAGACGAGCCGCTGCTCGCCCGGCGGCAGGAGCTTCATCAGATAGTCGCCGCGGGCGTGGAAGAAGACGAGCGTGAATTCGGCCTCGGCATCGCGCACGGCAATCCGGTAGGGGCCGCCCTTGCGCCGCGGCGGAAAGTGGGCGCCGACCGTCACCTCGACCGTGGCCGTCACCGGCGGCAGGACATCGCGGATCGAGGCGCGGCGGCTGCGATCCACCGCGGAATGGGGCAGCAGGAACAGGAGGTCCTTCGGCCGGGTCACGCCCAGCCCCGCGAAGGCCTTGGCGGACTTGGGGCCCACCCCCTCCAGCGTCTCCAGATCGGCGAAGAGCGGAAAGAGGATCTCCGGCCGGCTCATGCGTCCCCGATCAGGCGCAGCCAGCCGTCCTCGTCGATCGTCTCGATGCCGAGCGCCGCGGCCTGCTTGGCCTTGGACCCCGCCCCCGGCCCCGCCACCACGAGATCGGTCTTGGCCGAGACCGAGCCGGACACTTTCGCCCCCAGAGCCTCGGCCCGCGCCTTGGCCTCGGCGCGCGACATCTTCTCGAGCGTGCCGGTGAAGACCACGATCCTGCCCGCGATGGGGCTCTCGACCGGGGCACGCACCTCGGCATCCTCGACCGTCAGATGGGCCGCGAGCGTCTCGACCGCCGCCCGTTCCGCCTCCTGATGGAAGGCCGTGACGAGCGAGGTGGCGAGCACCGCCCCCACCCCGTCGATGGAGAGAAGATCCTGCCACTCGGGCCCCGCGCCCACCTCGGCGCGGGTCATCGCGGCCTCGAAGGCGGCCCAGGAGCCGTAATGGGTGGCCAGAAGCGTGGCCGTGGTCTCGCCCACATGGCGGATGCCCAGCGCGAAGATCAGCCGGTGGAGCGCGATCCGCCGCCGCGCCTCGATGGCCGCGAAGAGATTCTCGGCCGATTTCCGTCCCCAGCCCTCGCGGTTCTCGAGCCGCTGGATCCCCTCGCGGTAGCGGTTCGGCAGCTCGAAGATGTCGGCGGGCTGGCGGATCCAGCCGTCGCGCCAGAGCGCCTCGACCTGCTTTGCGCCGAGACCCTCGATGTCGAAGGCCGCGCGCGAGACGAAATGTTTCAGCCGCTCGACCTGCTGGGCCGGGCAGATCAGGCCGCCCGTGCAGCGGCGCACCGAATCGCCCGGCTCACGGATGGCTTCGGAGCCGCAGTCGGGGCAGGTCTCGGGAAAGCGGTAGGGCTCGGCCCCTTCGGGGCGGCGGTCGAGATCGACATCGGCCACCTTGGGGATCACGTCGCCCGCGCGGTAGACCTGCACCCAGTCGCCCACGCGGATGTCCTTGCCGCCGCGGATCTCCTGCCCCTTCGAATCGCGGCCGGCGATGTAATCCTCGTTGTGCAGCGTGGCGTTGGCCACGACGACCCCGCCCACCGTCACCGGCTTGAGGCGCGCCACCGGCGACAGGGCGCCGGTGCGGCCCACCTGGATGTCGATGCCTTCGAGCTGGGTCCAGGCGAGCTGGGCCGCGAACTTGTGCGCGATGGCCCAGCGCGGCGTCGAGGCCCGAAAGCCCAGCCGCCGCTGAAGCGCCAGATCGTCGACCTTGTAGACCACGCCGTCGATGTCATAGCCCAGCGCCGCGCGCTGCCCCTCGATCTCGGCATATTGGGCCAGCAGTTCGTCGGGCCCCGTGCAGAGGCGGGGGAGCGGGGTCGTGGCAAAGCCGAGCGCGCCCAGACGGGCGATGGCCTCGTGCTGCGTGGCGGCCAGCGGCTCGGAATGGGCGCCCCAGGCATAGGCGAAGAAACGAAGCGGGCGCGAGGCCGTGACGCCCGGATCGAGCTGGCGGAGCGAGCCTGCGGCGGCATTCCTCGGATTGGCGAAGAGGCGCTGTCCCGCGGCCTCCTGCCGGACATTCAGCGCCGCGAAATCCTCGTGGCTCATGTAGACCTCGCCGCGCACCTCGAGCAGGTCCGGCGCGCCGTCGAGGTCGATGGGCAGGTCCGCGATGGTGCGGGCGTTCTCGGTCACATTCTCGCCGGTCTCGCCGTCGCCGCGGGTCGCGGCCTGCACGAGACGCCCCTTCTCGTAGCGGAGCGACAGCGAGAGCCCGTCGATCTTCGGCTCGGCCGTGAACAGAAGGTCGCCCACATGACCGAGATAACGGCGGATCCGCTCGATCCAATCCTCGACCTCGGCAAGGTCGAACGCATTCTCGAGCGAGAGCATCCGCACCTCGTGGCGGACCTTCGCGAATCCTTCGGCCAGCGCCCCGCCCACCCGGTCGCTCGGGCTGTCGGTCCGGCGCAGCTCGGGGAACTGCTTCTCGATGGCCCGGTTGCGCAGCTTGAGCGCATCATAGTCCGCGTCGCTGATCTGCGGCGCGTCGTGGGTGTGGTAGGCGGTATTCGCAGCCTCGATCGCCTCGGCCAGCCGTGCAAGCTCGGCCGCGGCTTCCGCCTCGGTCAGTTGATCCACCGGCCTCTCGTCCTGCATGAGGGTCCCCCGCCTGCGCCCTCCGCAGCTTTAGGCAACCGCCCGAGCCTCGTCCAGCCCGCCTGTCCGAGGCGGCCACGCCCCCGGCGGGCCGGTCAGGCGCCGATGGCGACCCGCCGGTCGGTCTCGGTCGTCACCGGATCGCGCAGGACATAGCCCCGGCCCCAGACCGTCTCGATGTAGCTCTCGCCCCCCGTGGCCTCGGCCAGCTTCTTGCGCAGCTTGCAGATGAACACATCGATGATCTTGAGTTCGGGCTCGTCCATGCCTCCGTAAAGATGATTAAGAAACATCTCCTTCGTCAGGGTCGTGCCCTTGCGCAGGGAGAGCAGCTCCAGCATCTGATACTCCTTGCCTGTCAGATGCACGGGCTTGCCCTCGACCTCGACGGTCTTCGCGTCAAGATTGACGAGGATCTTGCCGGTCCGGATCACGGACTGGGCATGGCCCTTCGAGCGGCGGATGATGGCATGAATGCGGGCGACCAGCTCCTCGCGGTGGAAGGGCTTGGTCATGTAGTCGTCGGCGCCGAAGCCGAAGCCCTTGATCTTGTTCTCGGTATCATCGGCACCGGACAGGATCAGGATCGGCGTGTCCACCCGCGCGAGGCGGAGCTGGCGCAGGACCTCGTGCCCGCTCATGTCGGGCAGGTTGAGATCCAGCAGAATGAGATCGTAGTCGTAGAGCTTGGCCAGATCGATTCCGTCCTCGCCGAGATCGGTGCAATAGACGTTCAGATTCGCATGAGTCAGCATCAGTTCGATGCTGCGGGACGTGGTCGGATCATCCTCCACCAGCAGTATTCTCATCACTTGCGCTCCGCATCGCCACCCTAGGTATTAACTACAATGATGCCCAATGGTTAATCATGAGTTACTCTCGCATAGGCGAAGCTGAATACAATCTAAAGTTGCCGATATTTTTGGATCATCGTGACCTTCAGCGCCTTCTCGCCATGCGCGGCCACCGCCGCCCGCCACAGGGCGAACTCCTCTTCCGACAGGCCGTAGCGGTCCAGCGCCTCGCGCTCGGTGATGAGACCATGGATCACCGCCTTCACGACGGCCGCCTTGCGGCTTGCAACCCAGCGCCGCGTGTCGGGCGGCGGCAGGTCGGCCCGGCTCAGAACGGTCCCGTCGGGCAGCGTCACCTGCCGCGGACCATCAACGCGCTTGAGATACATCCCTCATCCCTCCATCAGGCGGAAAGGCTGACGGAGCGGCCTTAATCATCGGTGAAACGAGGGGTTGAGACTGCGCGGCATTTTCTTATATTGCGCGCTTCACCGATCCGAAGGCGCGCAGCCATGCTCGACCATCCGCTCAATTCGCTGGGTTTCGCCAAGCCCCCCGCCGCCACCCGTGTGGTGGTGGCCATGTCGGGCGGCGTCGACAGTTCCGTGGTGGCGGCCGAGCTCGCCGCCGAGGGCTACGACGTGGTGGGCGTCACGCTCCAGCTCTACGACCATGGCGCGGCGCTGGCCAAGAAGGGCGCCTGCTGCGCCGGCCGCGACATCCACGATGCGCGCCGCGTGGCCGAGACGATGGGCTTTCCCCATTATGTGCTCGATTACGAGAACACCTTCCGCGAGGCGGTGATCGACGAGTTCGCCGACGCCTATCTGGCCGGGGCCACGCCGGTGCCCTGCATCCGCTGCAACGAGCGGGTGAAGTTCAAGGATCTGCTGCAGACGGCGAAGGATCTCGACGCCGACTGCATGGCCACGGGCCACTATATCCAGCGCAAGATGGGCCCGGCGGGCCCCGAGCTGCATTGCGCGGCCGATCCCGCGCGCGATCAGAGCTATTTCCTCTTCTCGACCACGCCCGAGCAGCTGGCCTTCCTGCGCTTCCCGCTCGGCCATCTCGCCTCGAAGGCCGAGACCCGCGCTCTGGCCGCGCGGCACGGGCTGCCCGTGGCCGACAAGCCCGACAGCCAGGACATCTGCTTCGTGCCGAACGGCAACTATGCCGAGGTGATCCAGAAGCTGCGCCCCGGCGCGGCCGACCCGGGCGAGATCGTGGATCTCTCCGGCCGCGTGCTCGGCGAGCACCGCGGCGTCATCCATTACACGATCGGCCAGAGGCGCGGCCTCGGCATCGGCGGGCTCGGCGATCCGCTCTATGTGGTGCGGCTCGATCCCGAGCGGCGGCAGGTGATCGTGGGCCCGAAGGAAGCGCTCTCGACCCGCATCGTCCCGGTGCGCGAGATCAACTGGCTGGGCGATGCCCCGCTCACCTCCCGCTCCGAATGGCAGGTGATGGCCAAGGTGCGCTCCACCCGGGCCCCGCGCGAGGCGGTGATCCGGCCCCTGTCGGACACCGAGGCCGAGGTGGAGCTGATCGCCCCCGAGGACGGCGTCTCGCCGGGCCAGGCCTGCGTCTTCTACGCGCCGGGCGACAGCCGCATCCTGGGCGGCGGCTGGATCTGGCGCGGCACCCGCTGAGCGCGCTCAGCCCGCCACGGCGCGCAGGGCCTGCACGCGGCGCGCGGGAATGGCGCCGATCTCGAGCCCGGTGAAGACATGGAGCGTGTCCATCTCGCGGTCCACCACCGCGTGATCGGACACCCACCCCCCCATCATGAGATAGGTCCTGAGCAGGGGCGGCATCTGCAGCATCGCGCGCCGGGCATCCGGCTCGCGCCGTGCGAGACGCTGGGCGAAGCGGTAGACCGACGCGGCCTTCACCCGCGGCAGCCAGCGCTGCGGCGCGAGATGACGCTCCTTCAGCATGGCGAACGTGTCGAGATAGGCCTCGGGCTCGGTGCCGTGGAACGAGCAGCAGCCGAAGAGCATCTCGATCCCGGCCCGGTCCACATGCCGGGTCAGGGCGCCCCAAGCCACGCGCAGGATGTCCGGGTCGCGCCGCTCGGGATGGATGCAGAAGCGCCCCATCTCGACCATCGGCCCCGCGAAGCCCTCGAGTGCCGAAAGCTCGTAGAACTGCGCCGAGTAGCTGCGGCCGATCTCGCGCCCGCTGGCGAGCGTCAGGAAGCGGAAACAGCCGACCAGCGCCCCGCTCTCCGCCTCCTCGATCAGCATGTGGCTGCAGGCCCCGTCGAACCGGTCGGCGTCCAGTCCCGAGGCCCCGCTTCCCGCACGGCGCGCATGAAAGGCCAGCCAGCGGAGCTCCTGCGCCCGGCGCAGGTCCCCATGGCCCGCGGCCGGCCGCGCCAGATAGCGGCCCCTGCTGAGCGCGAGCATCGACACCTCCTCGTGACTTGCGCAGCGGAACGGCGCGCCTAGATATGAGCCGCGCCATCGAAGGGCGCAAGCGGTCAAGGGGCCGCGCCAGCAGCGGGAGAGGCAGATGACCGACGAGCGCGAGAAGGTGGTGAAGAGCGATGCGGAATGGAGGGCACAGCTCTCCGAGCTCGCCTACAAGGTGACGCGCAAGCACGGCACCGAACGGGCCGGAACGCACGACGATTTCCCGAAGGAGCCCGGCGTCTTCCACTGCGTGGGCTGCGGCGCCCCGCTCTTCGATCAGGCGCAGAAGTTCGAGAGCGGCACCGGCTGGCCCAGCTTCTGGGCCCCGATCGATCCCGAAGCGGTCGAGACCAGCGTGGACCGCAGCTTCTTCATGCGCCGCACCGAGGTGCATTGCGCGCGCTGCGAGGCGCATCTGGGCCATGTCTTTCCCGACGGCCCGCAGCCGACGGGCCTGCGCTACTGCATGAATGGCGTGGCCATGACCTTCGAGCCGAAGGGCTAGTCCGCCCTCCGCGGGCGCGCCCTTCATTCTGGCTCAAATATCCCGCGGGGGTCCGGGGGCGCGAAGCCCCCGGCTCCGTCCGGCCGAGCGGCTCAGCGGATGCCGTTGTCGTTGATCATGTCCTGCGTCCGCAGCGCGCCGATGTTGCCGAAGAGTTGGCGCAGGAAGCCCGTGCCCTCGATCGTCGTGTCGGTGACGCGGCGCGACAGCGGCACGATCTGCCCCTTCTCGAGGCCGAACCGTTCGATGTTGCGCACGGTGCCCGACGGGTTGAAGGTGATCGCCACCACCTGACGGTCCACCTCCTGCGGCTCGCGGGCGCCGTAATGGCGGTAGCGGCTCTGCACATAGTCCCAGCCACTGTCGTTCAGGAGCGTCGAGGCCGACGGCCGGCCCACGATCTCGGCCACGCTGTCGCGGGTGTCGCGGCCGACCTCGATCCGCTGCAGGTCGATCTCGGCCGGCACATAGCCGTGGTTGCGGTAGATCGGCTGGCAGGCGGCCACCACGACGGCGAGCGACAGTCCCAGCGCCAACCTGCGCAGGCCCCGCCGGTTCTGCGCTGCTCCGATCCTGACTTCCCGCGCCATGACGACCTCTTGCCTTGCGGGGCGAAGCCCCGTATCCCGAACGCGACGATGGACCGTCTGCGGCTCAGCCACCGGCTTACAGAAGGTCCGGCCTCTGTTCAAGGAAGGAACGAGGGCCGGCACCCTGCGCCCCGGCAGCCCCGCCGCCTGCGCCCCCACCGGCGGCCCGCGGCGCGGACAACGCGCCTGCAACCGCCCGAAAACCGGAAAGAAACCGCGTCATGCCGGAACCCTTCCAAGTCTCGAGTGCCGATCTGCCCCTCTCCTGCCCGTTCCGGGTGGCTGCCCTCTCCGCCAACCGCCCCACCCGCTTCCGCGTCGAACCCGACGCCGAGGTACAGGGGCTGGTTGCGGCCCTCCTCGGCATCAGCGCCGTGCGCGGCATGAGCTTCAAGGGCGAGATCCGCCCGATGGGCAAGCGCGACTTCGAGCTCGAGGGGCGGCTTGCAGCCACCGTGGTGCAGCCCTGCTCGGTCACGCTGGCCCCCGTCACGACCCGGATCGAGGAGGCGGTGAGCCGGCACTACCTTGCCAACTACACCGTCCCCGAGGGCGACGAGGTCGAGATCCCCGAGGACGACAGCGAACCCCTGCCCGAGGTGATCGACGCCGGCGCCGTCGCGGTCGAGGCCCTCGCCCTCGCGCTGCCGCTCTATCCCCGCGCGCCGGGGGCGGAACTCGACGCGGCAAGTTTCGCGCCCCCCGGCGCGGCCCCGCTCTCGGACACCGACCTGAAACCCTTCGCGAGCCTTGCCGAGCTCCGCCGCAGGATGGGCGGCGACGAGCCCGCGGGCGGCAGCGAGGGCGACGGCTGACGCGGCCCCCGGCCCCGGCCCTGCCCCCCGAGAGAAAGGGGCTTGCGCCGGGCCAGAATCCCACTATGTTCCGCGCCTCGTTCGACACGCGGATCACAAGCGCCCGCCCCTTGGGGAAGCGCGCGAATCCCCAAGGCAAAACAGGGGCCTGGCCCCTCCGTAACACGAGGTTGAGACATGGCTGTCCCTCAGAACCGAGTCACCCGCTCCCGGCGCAACATGCGTCGCTCGCACGACGCGCTCGTCGCTTCCAATCCGGCCGAGTGCCCGAACTGCGGCGAACTGAAGCGCCCGCACCACGTCTGCGGCGCCTGCGGTCACTATGACTCGCGCGAAGTGGTGGCGGTGACGACGGAAACCGATCTGGACGAGGACGCGGCGTAAGCCGCGCCTGACCTCCCCCCCAACGCATGGCAAGCGAAACCGCATTCCAGGCGACGGGCGCAGGACGCATAGTCATTTCCGTCGATGCGATGGGCGGAGACCGGGGTCCGGCCGCTGTGGTGGCCGGCCTCGCCGAATCCGCCACAGCCATCCCCGGCGCCTACTTCATCGTCCATGGTGACGAGGCCCATCTTGGCCCGATGATCGCCAAGCGCAAGGACCTCACGGGTCGCTGCGAGATCCGCCACGCCCCGCGCGTGGTCACGATGAACGACAAGCCGAGCCAGGTCATGCGCCATGGCGAAGGCACCTCCATGTGGTCCTGCATCGAGAGCGTCCGCGCGGGCGAGGCGACCGTCGCCGTCTCCTGCGGCAACACGGGCGCGCTGATGGCGGTCTCGATGATCCGGCTGCGCAAGCTGCCCGGCGTCAACCGGCCGGCCATCGCCTGCATGTGGCCCTCGCGCAATCCCGGCGGCTTCAACGTGATGCTGGACGTGGGCGCCGACATCAAGGCCGACGCCGAGGATCTTGCACAATATGCCCTGATGGGCGCCTCCTATGCCCGCAACGGCCTCAGCCTCGAGCGTCCCCGCGTGGGCCTGCTCAATGTGGGCACCGAGGAGCACAAGGGCCGCGCCGAACTCAAGGTGGCCCAGGATCTGATCTCGGCCAATGCCGCGGCCGGCGCCTATGAATTCGTGGGCTTCATCGAGGGCGGCGACATTCCCGGCCGCCGCTGCGACGTGATCGTCACGGACGGGTTCACCGGCAACGTGGCGCTGAAGACGGGCGAAGGCACCGCCAAGCTGATCTCGGATTTCCTCCGCGAGGCTTTCGGCGCGAACATCCTGTCGAAGATGGCGGCGGTTCTGGCGCTGGGCTCGCTCAAGCGGCTGCAGAAGCGCATCGATCCGCGCCGCGTGAACGGCGGCGTCTTTCTCGGGCTGAACGGAACCGTGGTGAAATCGCACGGCTCCGCCGATGGCACGGGGGTCGCCGCGGCGATCGCACTGGCGGCCCGGCTCGCACAATCGGGCTTCCACGAGCGGCTGGCGGCACGGCTTGCATCCGCCGGACGGGCGGGGCAGGATGC
The DNA here is from genome assembly GCF_001720585.1 of Cereibacter johrii. Taxonomy (GTDB): domain Bacteria; phylum Pseudomonadota; class Alphaproteobacteria; order Rhodobacterales; family Rhodobacteraceae; genus Cereibacter_A; species Cereibacter_A johrii. The sequence goes on from NZ_MABH01000076.1 coordinate 9,273, forward strand.
CCCGCAGGACGAGATGGCCGCCCCCGGCAGATCTGAGAAACGGTAGAGCTGAATGACAATACGCGCCGTGGTGAGGGGCGTCGGGCACTATCTGCCCGACCGTGTCGTCCCGAACTCCGAACTCGAGGCGATCGTCGAGACGACCGACGAATGGATCCGGACCCGGTCGGGCATCGAGCGGCGGCATTTCGCGGCGGAGGGGCAGACGACCTCCGACCTCGCCGCCCGCGCGGCGCGCGCGGCTCTCGCGGATGCGGGGCTTCAGCCGGACGACATCGACACGCTGATCGTCGCCACCTCCACGGCCGATCTCACCTTCCCCTCCGCCGCCACCATGGTTCAGGCGGCGCTGGGCATGACCCGCGGCTTCGCCTTCGACGTGCAGGCGGTCTGCGCGGGCTTCGTCTATGCGCTGTCCAATGCCGATGCGCTGATCCGCTCGGGTCAGGCGCAGCGCGTGCTCGTGATCGGGGCCGAGACCTTCAGCCGCCTGATGGACTGGAACGACCGGGCCACCTGCGTCCTCTTCGGCGATGGCGCGGGCGCGGTCGTGCTCGAGGCCACCGAAAGCGCCGGCACCTCCGCCGACCGCGGCATCCTCTCGACCGACCTGCATTCGGACGGCCGCTTCAAGGACCTGCTCTATGTCGACGGCGGCTCCTCGACCGGCACCACGGGACACCTGCGGATGCAGGGGCGCGAGGGCTTCCGCCATGCCGTTGAGAAACTTGCCGAAACAGCCCATACGGCGCTGGAGAAGGCGGGCCTCGGCGCGGGCGATGTCGACTGGATCGTGCCGCATCAGGCCAACCTGCGCATCATCTCGGCCACCGCCCAGCGGATGCAGGTTCCGATGGACCGTGTGATCCTGACGGTGCAGGATCACGGCAACACCTCGGCCGCCTCGATTCCCCTGGCGCTCTCGGTCGGCAAGGCACGCGGGCAGATCAAGGAAGGCGACCTTCTGGTCACCGAAGCGATCGGCGGCGGGCTCGCCTGGGGCTCGGTGGTCCTCCGCTGGTAGAGCTGTCTCAACGGCCTGCTCCAAGCCGTTGATATTGACTCGGAATCCTTCATACCTCATCCTGTGGCGAAACCTTGGGTGGGGAATGTGATGAGCGACAAGACCTTGACGCGCATGGACCTGAGCGAAGCGGTGTTTCGCGAAGTGGGCCTGTCTCGCAATGAATCCGCGCAGCTGGTGGAGTCCGTGCTCCAGCATGTGTCGGACGCCTTGGCCTCGGGCGAGACGGTGAAGATCTCGTCCTTCGGCACCTTCACGGTGCGCGACAAGTCGGCCCGGATCGGCCGCAACCCCAAGACGGGCGACGAGGTGCCGATCTCGCCCCGCCGCGTCCTCACCTTCCGCCCCTCGCATCTGATGAAGGAGCGTGTTGCCGCCGGCGGCAAGAACTGATCGGACATGCGGATGGAAAAATCGGCTGAAGCCTTCCGCACGATCAGCGAGGTCGCCGACATCCTGCAGACGCCGGCCCATGTGCTGCGCTTCTGGGAGAGCCGCTTCCCGCAGATCCGCCCCGTCAAGCGGGCGGGCGGGCGGCGCTACTACCGGCCCTCCGACGTGGCCCTGCTCGCGGGCATTCGCCGGCTGCTCCATGACGAGGGACTGACCATCCGCGGCGTGCAGAAGATCCTGCGCGAGCAGGGCGTGCGCCATGTGGCGCGCCTCGGCGGACAGGACCCCGGCCCCGACGATCACGCCCTGGACGAGGCGCCCTTCGCCGCGGTCGAGGAGGAGGCGGGAGAGCCGCGTGGCGAGGTGGTGCCCTTCGCGCGCGAGCCGCAGCGGGCAGAGACCCCGCGCCGCCCCGCGGCCGCGAAAGCCGCATCCCCGGACGCATCCGCTCTCTCCGATCCCCAGCCGGCGCCGACCGAGGAGGCCCCGGCCGATCCGCCGCACATGCCCGACGCCGAGGCCGAACCCGAGGCGCCCTTTGCCTGGTCCCCGCCGGAGCCCCTGGTCGCGCGGCGCGATCCGGGCGAGGTTCCGGCACGGCTGCGGCGCGGTGCGTCCCCCCTCCTGCCGAAGCCCGGGGCTGATCGCCCCGCCGCGGAAATCGCCCTGCCCCGCGCGACGGAAAGCGAATCGGATGGCGCGTCGAATGATTCGGACGAGGACGCCGCGGTGACATGGCGTCCCGCGCGGCTGCGGGCGCTTCCCGCGGGCTGTCTCCACCCCCGGCGGGCCGAGGCGCTGGCCTTGCGCGAACGCCTGCTGGCCTTGCGCGACCGGCTTCGGCAGGCGTGACGGGCACGCGCAAGAAGGCGGGAGATCCGGTGCGTTTCCCGCTTGCTCCCGCGGTAAATCTCGTTATGTATCCCGCCTGTCGGGCCGTGGCGCAGCCTGGTTAGCGCGTCCGTCTGGGGGGCGGAAGGTCGCGAGTTCGAATCTCGCCGGCCCGACCAACAAAGAAGCCCGCCTCTCTCGAGGCGGGCTTCTTTGCATCAGAAAGCCTGTCGAGGAGAGAGGGATGGCCGGAGTTCTCGCATCGCAACGGATCCGGTCGCTGATCGCCTCGGGCGCCATCGCCGCCGACATTCCCCCGATCGCCGGACAGATCCAGCCCGCGAGCCTCGACCTGCGGCTCGGCCGCGTGGCCTATCGCGTGCGCGCCTCGTTTCTCGCGGGCGCGGGCCGTTCGGTGGCCGAGCGCCTCGCCGAATTCGAGATGCACCGGGTGGACCTGACGGAGGGCGCGGTGCTCGAGAAGGGCTGCGTCTATGTCATCCCGCTGATGGAGAGCCTCGCGCTGCCGCCGGGCGTCTCGGCCGTGGCCAATGCCAAGAGCTCCACCGGACGGCTCGACCTGCTGACCCGCACCATCGCCGACGGCGGCACCGAATTCGACCGGATCCGCGACGGCTACCGGGGCCCGCTCTATGCCGAGGTCTGCCCGCGCAGCTTCTCGGTCCTCGTCCGCCCCGGAATGCGGCTGAACCAGATCCGCTTCCGCGCGGGCGAGGCTACGCTTTCGGATGTGGAGCTGGCCGCGCTTCATGCGCGCGAGCCGCTCGTCGATGGCACGCCGGTGATCTCGGGCGGGCTCGGCTTCTCGGTCGATCTGCGCCCCCTCGAAGGGGATCTCGTGGGCTACCGGGCCAAGCCCCACACCGGCCTGATCGATCTCGACCGCATCGGCCACTATCCGGCATCGGACTTCTGGGAGGAGGTGCGGGCGCGCGACGGGCGCATCATCCTCGATCCGGGCGCCTTCTACATTCTCGTCAGCCGCGAGGCGGTGACGATCCCGCCCGATCACGCCGCCGAGATGGCGCCCTACCTCGCCATGGTGGGCGAATTTCGCGTCCATTACGCGGGCTTCTTCGATCCGGGATTCGGCCATGCGCAGGCCGGCGGCACGGGGTCGCGCGGGGTTCTGGAAGTGCGCTGCCACGAGGCGCCCTTCGCGCTCGAACATGGGCAGGTGGTGGGTCGCCTCGTCTACGAGCGGATGGAGGAGCGCCCGGACATGCTCTATGGCGCGGGCATCGCCTCGAACTATCAGGGCCAGGGGCTGAAGCTCGCGAAACATTTCCGGGCCGGCTGACCGGGCGGAGAGCGCCGCTAGGCGGGCCGATGCCGCAGCGGCTGTGCCCTGCCCCGCGCCGCCGCTCCGGGCCCGCCCGGGCGGAACGGCTGCCCTCAGCGCCATGACCGGGCGGACGGGCTAAGGGGATGGCTCCCAGCCGCCCCTCACAACCACTTCTTCCACTTGAAATAGGCCCAGGCACCGGCGGCCGAGGCCAGCATCAGCCCCAGCGCGCCCGGATAGCCCCAGGGACGCTCCAGTTCGGGCATATGGGCGAAGTTCATCCCGTAGATGCTCGCCACCAGCGTGGGCGGCAGGAACAGCACCGCCACCACGGAGACGATCTTCACGGTGGCGTTCTGCGCGAGGTTGATCATCCCGAGCGTGGCATCCGTCGCCAGCGCCACCCGCTGCGAGACGAAATCGGCATGGACCTCCATCGCCGCAATGTCGCGCTGCAGGCTCTTGATCGCGGGCTTCAGCCCCTCCTGCTCGATCCGGTCGGGCACGGTCTGGGCGAAGAAGCCGACCGCCCGCTCCAGCGTCAGGAGCGCGAGGCGGATGTGGGCCAGCCGCTCGCCCTCGCGCCCGACCTGCTCCAGCAGCTCCTGCAGCCGCTCGGGCGCGGGCGCGCCGAGAGAGCGTGTGGCGACCGGCGGCTGGAAGATCGCCCGCGAGACCGTGTCGAGGCTCCGCCCCGATCCCTCCATCAGATCCGCGAGCCGCCCCACGATCTCCTCGATCAGCCCGAGAAACACCTGCTCGGGGCGGGCGCAGCCGAGGCCCACCTTGTCGGCCCGCTCGGGGTAGGTCTCGAAGGGACGCGGCACATGATGGCGCACCGTCACGAGCCGCTCGGACGAGAGCACGAAGCAGACGGGCGAGGAGATCTGCTCCTTCAGCTCGGTCTGGCCCGGCAGCACCACCGTCATGTAGTCGAGCCCCTCCTCGCGGTAGAGGCGGCTCGAGACCTCGATCTCCTCCATGTCGGCGAGCGTCGGCACCTCGATCCCCAGCTGCCGGACCGCCTCGACCTGACCCGGAAGCGGCTTGTAGAGGTCGATCCAGATGGCCGAGGCCAGGCAGGCCGCGGCCTCCGGCTCGGCCGCGGGCGGCAGGCGGCGCAACTTGGCCCCGTTTCTCTGATAGGCGAACAGCATGGCCACCTCCGGCTGACTGCTCTGGCTTAGCGCAGCCATCCGGCGCGGCAAGGGCGGATCGCACGGGAACCGGGGCCCTCTCGCGCGCCTCTCCTGCTGCACTGACGCTTCCGACGCATTGCACATCGCCGCGGATCGTGAGACGGAAAGCCCGCCCGAGCGCCTTCCGGTCGCGCAGGCGAAACGAGACCAGTTGCCCGCGGCCCGCCCGCCGGGGCCGGCCCGAAGGAGAGCCCGGATGACCGAGGAGATCCTCTTCGCCCCTGACGCCGATGCGCGCGCCTTCCGCGACGCGCTCGGCCGGTTCGCGACGGGCGTGACCGTGGTGACGGTGCTGACGGACGACGGGCCGGCCGGCATAACCGCCAACAGCTTCGCCTCGGTCTCGCTCGACCCGCCGCTGGTGCTCTGGTCTCCGGCCCGGTCCTCCAGCCGGTTCGACCTCTTCGCCAATGCCACGCACTATGCGATCCATGTGCTCGACGCCGATCAGGGCGATCTCGCCGCGCGCTTCACCCGCGGCGGCGCAGGCTTCGAGGGCCTGAGCTACTGGTCGAATCCAGAGGGCGTGCCGCTCCTGCCCGCCCCGCTCGCCCGGTTCGACTGCCGGCAGGCCGCCCTGCACGAGGGCGGCGACCATGCGATCGTGCTGGGCTCGGTGCTGCGGGCCACCATGCGGCCGGGCGCGCCGCTTCTCTTTTCGCAGGGCCGGTTCGGGCGCTTCCTCGCCGAGAGCTGACCTCACCTTGCGGCATCTCGCCACGGGCCGCCCGCCATGCTACATGTGCTCCCGATGAGGAGTTCCAAGCCCATGTCCTTCGACCTGCCCGACCCGCAACTGGACGCTCACGAAGCGGCGCCGGTGCCGCCCGAGCAGATGGTGATGCAGGCACAGGCGGCCGCAGGTTTTCTCAAGGCGCTCTCGCACGAGGGACGGCTGATGATCCTCTGCCATCTCTCGAACGGCGAGCGGTCGGTGACCGAGCTCGAGGCGCTCCTCGCCTCGCGGCAGGCGGCCGTCAGCCAGCAGCTCGCCCGGCTCCGGCAGGAGGGGCTGGTGTCGGCCCGGCGCGAGGGCAAGACGATCTGGTATTCCATCGCCGATCCCAAGGTGAGCCGCGCCATGGTGCTGCTCTACGACATGTTCTGCCGGCCCTGAGGCGCAGGCCATGTGCGGACGCATGGCCCACAAGGAGCTGACCTGGGCGCAGCTTGCCGGCTGGATGCAGGGGCTCGCGCCCGGCGCGGCCGAGATCGAGACCCGCTACAACGTGCCGCCGACGGCGATGATTCCCATCGTGCGGCAGGGCGCCGAGGGTCTTCAGGGCGATCTCGCCCGCTGGGGGCTGATTCCCGCCTTTCATCGCGGCAGCCTGAAGGACTGGAAGGCCACCACCATCAACGCGCGCATCGAGAGCGTGGCGACCGCGCCGAGCTTCCGCGCAGCCTATCGCGGCGGACGCTGCCTCGTGCTGGCCTCGGGCTATTACGAGTGGCAGGGGCGCGGCGGGGGGAAATATCCCCACTACATCCGCCCCTCGGGCAATGCGCCGGCCCTCCTCATGGCGGGGCTCGAAAACCGGGTGCGCCTGCCCGATTACGAGGGGCCGACCTGCGCCGTCCTGACGGAGCCCGTGCGCGGCGCGCTGGCACAGGTGCACGACCGGATGCCGGTGATGATGGGTCTCGAGACGGCAACCCTCTGGCTCGGCGGCTACCCGATCGAGGAGCTGCCCCGCCTGCCGATGGAGGCGCTGGGCTGGCACGAGGTCGCGCGGACGGTCAGCTCGATCCGCAACGAGGGCCCCGATCTCATCGAGCCGATCGAGCCCGTGGCGCCGGATCTCTTTTCCCTCTGACCCGGTGCGGCCCCCGGCCGACGCGGCGGAGAGCCGCCCGCAAGCCTGCGCCGGCACCGACACCGACACCGACACCGACACCGGGGAAGAGGCTGTTCTTCGCGGCGGCGGGCGGCAAGACAGCCCCAGTAGCCGGGGCGCTGTCCTGCACGGCGGCGGGCGGCCAAGGCCCGTTTCTCCCCCCGCAGGCGCATCGGAATATCGCGGCCTTGCGGCGTCCCCGGCCGGGCTTCGTTACAAAACTGTCACCAAACCGCAATAAACCCGACTCGCAGGAGGTCTAGGACGGCCCCGAGGTCGCCCGGCGCGGCCGTCCCAACCGACAGGAGTTAACCATGTCCCTTCTCAAGCTCACGGTGTCGTCGCTGGCCGTGGTCGCCGCGTCCGCAGGCATTGCCGCGGCCCGCGACAACATCCAGAGCGCCGGCTCCTCGACCGTGCTGCCCTATGCCACCATCGTGGCCGAAGCCTTCGGCGAGAACTTCGACTTTCCGACGCCGGTCGTCGAATCCGGCGGCTCGGGCGCGGGCCGCAAGAAACTCTGTGAAGGCGTGGGCGAGAACACCATCGACATCGCCAACTCCTCTTCGCGCATCAAGCAGTCCGACATCGACCTCTGCGCCCAGAACGGCGTGAACGAGATCATGGAAGTGCGCATCGGCTACGACGGGATCGTCTTCGCCTCGGACATCCAGGGCCCGGACTTCGCCTTCACCCCGGCCGACTGGTTCAAGGCGCTGGCAGCCCAGGTGGTGGTCGACGGCAAGCTCGTGGCCAACCCGAACAAGAGCTGGAAGGACGTGAACGGCGATCTCTCCGACCAGCCGATCCTCGCCTTCATCCCGGGCACCAAGCACGGCACCCGTGAAGTGTTCGACGAGAAGGTGATCCTCGCCGGCTGCGAGGAAAGCGGCGCCATGGAGGCCTTCGCGGCCGCGAACGGCGGCGACGAGGACAAGGCCGAAGAGCTCTGCATGACGCTGCGCACCGACGGTGCCTCGGTCGACATCGACGGCGACTATACCGAGACGCTCTCGCGCATCAGCGCCAACAAGGACGCCATCGGCGTGTTCGGCCTGTCGTTCTACCAGAACAACACCGACAAGCTGAAGGTCGCCACCATGTCGGGCGTCACCCCGTCGGTCGAGACCATCGCCGCCGGCGACTATCCGGTGTCGCGCCCGCTCTACTTCTACGTCAAGAACGCTCATCTCGACGTGATCCCGGGCCTGCAGGAATATATCGAGTTCTTCGTCTCCGACGAGATGGCCGGCCCCGACGGCCCGCTCGCGGCCTATGGCCTCGTCTCGGATCCCGAGCTGGCCAAGACGCAGGAAATGGTCGCCAACCGCGAGCCGATGGGCCCGCTGAGCAACTGACCCTCCCCCGGCGGCGCGAGGTTCCCCGCGCCGCCTCCTTCCTTTGACCGGACATAGCATGAGCCTCGGCACCCTCGTTCTGGCCGTCCTGATCCTCTCCGCCGCAGCCTTCGTGGCCGGCAGGCGTTTCGCGCTTTCCCGCGCGGGCGGGGATCCGCGCCGGCTGCATTCCCTGCCCGGCCACTACGGCCAGCATGCGGCGCTGCTGACCGCGGTTCCGGCGCTGGCGCTGCTGGTGCTGTGGCTTGGCGTCCAACCGCTCGTGATCGAGCTCCGCGTGGCAACCCTCCTGCCCGCCACCGACGACGCCACGACCGCAAGCCTCGCCATGGCCGAGGTGCGGCGCATCTCGGAGGGCCTCGACCGGCTCGTGGTGGCCGAGGGCCTCTCGGACCGCGATCTGGCGGCGCTCACGCCCGAAGGGCTCGCGCCGCGTCTGCGCGCGGTCGGCGCGGCTGTGGCCGACATCACGCCGCAGACGCTGGACGCCGCCCGGGCCCATCGCGCGCTGCAGGCGAGCTTCGGCCTCTGGATGTCCGTCCTCGTGCTCGGCGCAAGCCTCGGCGGCGTAGCCCTGGCCCTCCTGCGCACAGCGCCGGACTTCCGCGCCCGCAACGTGTCCGAGCGCTTCATCATGTGGATCCTGATCGCGGCCTCGCTGGTGGCGGTGGCGACGACCGTGGGGATCGTGCTCTCGCTCGTCTTCGAGACGATGCATTTCTTCCGCCTCTATCCGGCGCAGGACTTCTTCTTCAGCCTGACCTGGAACCCGCAGTTCCGCGGCGGCTCCGACCTCGGCATCTGGCCGCTCCTGTGGGGCACGATCTATATCTCGATCATCGCCCTCGTGGTGGCGGTGCCGATCGGGCTTCTGACCGCGATCTACCTGTCGGAATATGCCGGGCCGCGCACGCGGGGCTGGGCCAAGCCCGCCATCGAGATCCTCGCGGGCATCCCCACCATCGTCTACGGCCTCTTCGCCCTCATCACCGTGGGCCCTGCGCTGCGCGACTGGTTCGCCCAGCCGCTCGGGCTCGGCTCCTCCTCCTCCTCGGTGATGACGGCGGGCCTCGTGATGGGGATCATGCTGATCCCCTTCATCTCGTCCCTGTCCGACGACATCATCAACGCCGTGCCGCAATCGCTGCGCGACGGCTCCTACGGGCTCGGCGCCACGCAGTCGGAGACCGTGAAGCAGGTGATCCTGCCCGCGGCGCTGCCCGGCATCGTGGGGGCGATCCTCCTCGGGGCGAGCCGCGCCATCGGCGAGACCATGATCGTGGTCTTGGGCGCGGGCGCCGCGGCCAAACTCTCGATGAACCCGTTCGAGGCCATGACCACCGTCACGGTGAAGATCGTGAGCCAGCTCACCGGCGACACCGAATTCGCCTCGCCCGAGACGCTGGTGGCCTTCGCGCTGGGTCTCACGCTCTTCGTCATCACGCTGGTGCTGAACGTCCTCGCCCTCTACATCGTGCGCAAATACCGGGAGCAGTACGAATGACCGACGCCACCGCCCCCGAGAGCCAGGCCCCGCGCGCGGGCACGCTCTTTGCCCCCGACAACCGCCCCCGCCGCCGCAATGCCGCCGAACGCCGCTTCCGCGCCTACGGGCTGACCGCCGTCGGTCTGTCGATCCTCGCCCTCGTCGTGCTCCTGAGCTCGGTGATCGGCAACGGCGCCGGCGCCTTCCGCCAGACCTTCGTCGAGATCCCGCTGACGCTCGATGCCAGGATCGTGGACCCCAAGGGCAACCGCAACATCGACGAGATGAAGAAGGTCACGACCATCGGCTACGGGCGGCAGCTCGAGGCCTCGATGGTGGCGGCCGTCGCCGCCGCGGGCCTCAAGACCGAAGGCATCAGCGACAAGGACATCGCGGGCCTCCTGTCCAAGGAAGCCGCGGCCACCCTGCGCAACCGCGTGCTGGCCAACCCCGCGCTCGTGGGCGAGACCATCACCTTCCGGGCGCTCGCCAACGGCCGGGTGGACGGCTTCTTCAAGGGCCGCGTCACGATGGAGAGCGCCGAGCTCGACAGCAACGTGACGCCCGAGCAGCTGGGCCTTGCCCAGCGGATGCGCGAGGCGGGCCTCATCACGCTGGCCTTCAACCCCGACTTCCTCCTGGGGTCCGACGCCTCCGAGGTGCGCCCCGAGGCCGCGGGGCTGGGCGTGGCCATCCTGGGCTCGGCCTACATGATGATCATCGTGCTGGTTCTGGCTCTGCCCATCGGCGTCGCCGCCTCGATCTATCTCGAGGAATTCGCGCCGAAGAACCGCTGGACCGACCTGATCGAGGTGAATATCGCGAACCTCGCGGCCGTCCCCTCGATCGTCTTCGGGATCCTGGGCCTCGCCATCTTCATCAACATGATGGGCCTGCCGCAGTCGGCCCCCATCGTGGGCGGCCTGATCCTCACGCTGATGACGCTGCCCACCATCATCATCGCAACCCGGGTCAGCCTCGCCGCGGTGCCGCCCTCGATCCGCGACGCAGCCCTCGGCGTCGGCGCCTCGCGGATGCAGGCCGTCTTCCACCATGTGCTGCCGCTGGCCCTGCCCGGCATCCTCACCGGCACGATCATCGGCATGGCCCGCGCCCTGGGCGAGACCGCGCCGCTCCTGCTGATCGGCATGGTGGCCTTCGTCCGCGAATATCCGGCCGCCCCGCCCGAGGGCTTCTTCGATCCCGCCTCGGCCCTGCCGGTGCAGGTCTACAACTTCACCCAGCGCGCCGACCCCGCCTTCGTCGAGCGGGCCTCGGGAGCCATCATCGTGCTGCTCGCGTTCCTCATCTGCATGAACGCCGCCGCCATCATTCTTCGCCGCCGCTTCGAGCGTCGCTGGTAAGGAGGCTTTCATGGACGACATCCGTTACGCAGACCGCATCGTGAGCGCCGACGAGGTCAAGATCGCCGCCCGCAAGGCGCAGGTCTACTATGGCACCAACCACGCCCTCCGCGACGTGGATGTGGACATCCTCGGCAAGACCGTCACCGCCTTCATCGGCCCCTCGGGCTGCGGCAAGTCGACCTTCCTGCGCTGCCTGAACCGCATGAACGACACGATCCCGGGGTGCCGGGTCGAGGGCAAGATCACCCTCGACGGGCAAGACATCTACGACGCCCGCGTCGATCCGGTGCAGCTGCGCGCCAAGGTGGGCATGGTGTTCCAGAAGCCGAACCCCTTCCCCAAGTCGATCTACGACAACGTGGCCTACGGGCCGCGCATCCACGGGCTCGCGCGCTCGAAGGCCGAGATCGACGAGATCGTGGAAAGCGCGCTCCGCCGCGCCGCGCTCTGGAACGAGGCGAAGGACCGCCTGTCCTCGCCCGGCACCGGCCTCTCGGGCGGCCAGCAGCAGCGGCTCTGCATCGCCCGCGCCATCGCTACCTCGCCCGAAGTGCTGCTGATGGACGAGCCCTGCTCGGCGCTCGACCCGATCGCCACCGCCCAGATCGAAGAGCTGATCGACGAGCTGCGCGCACAATTCTCGGTGGTGATCGTTACCCACTCGATGCAGCAGGCCGCACGCGTGAGCCAACGCACCGCCTTCTTCCACCTGGGTCGCCTTGTCGAATACGGCGAGACCGGCCAGATCTTCACCAATCCGCGTGATCCCCGCACGGAAAGCTACATCTCGGGCCGGATCGGCTGAGGAGGACCGCATGATGACAGAACCCCATATCTTCCAGGCCTTCGACCGCGATCTCGAGGCCGTGCAGGCCCTCATCATGAAGATGGGCGGCATGGTCGAGGCGGCGATCCTCGATGCAGCCCAGGCGCTCGAAACCCGCGACGAGGAGCTGGCCGAACAGGTGCGGCGCAACGACGCGGCCATCGACGCGCTCGAGGAGCGCATCCAGGCCGAGGCCGCGCGGCTGATTGCGCTGCGCTCGCCTACGGCGACCGACCTGCGCACCGTGCTGACCGTCATCAAGATCGCGGCGGCGCTCGAACGCTGCGGCGACTATGCCAAGAACCTCGCCAAGCGCTCGGTCGTTCTGGGTCAGCTGGCGCAGGTGGGCGACTCGACGGGCTCGATCCGGCGCATGGCCAATGCGGTCGAACTGCTGCTCAAGGATGCGCTCGACAGCTACATTCACCGCGACGCCCAGCTCGCCGCGGACGTGCGCCAGCGCGACCGCGAGGTCGACCAGATGTACAATGCCCTGTTCCGCGAGTTCCTCACCCACATGATGGAGGATCCGCGCAACATCACCGCCTGCATGCATCTGCATTTCATCGCCAAGAACATCGAGCGGATGGGCGACCATGCCACCTCGATCGCCGAGCAGGTGATTTATCTGGTGACCGGCAACCTGCCCGAAGAGCCGCGGCCGAAGGCCGACATGACAGCGTCCAGCATCGGCATGCCTGCCCAGGGGGCCGACTGATGTCGCCAGCCGATCAGCCCGTGGTCCTGCTCGTCGAGGACGAGCCGGCACAGCGCGAGGTCCTGTCCTACAACCTCGAGTCCGAGGGCTTCCGGGTGGTGCAGGCCGGCAACGGCGACGAGGCGCTGATGCTCGTCGAGGAAGCGGGGCCCGACGTGATCGTGCTCGACTGGATGCTGCCCTCGGTCTCCGGGATCGAGGTCTGCCGCCAGCTCAAATCCCGCCCCTCGACGCGCTCGGTGCCGATCATCATGCTCTCGGCCCGCTCCGAAGAGGTGGACCGGGTGCGCGGCCTCGAGACCGGGGCCGACGATTATGTGGTCAAACCCTACTCGGTGGTCGAGCTCATGGCGCGGGTGCGCAGCCAGCTCCGGCGGGCCCGGCCCTCGAGCGTGGGCCTGACGCTCGAGTTCGAGGATATCCGCCTCGATCCCGAGACCCACAAGGTGCACCGTGGCGGACAACTCCTGAAGCTCGGGCCGACGGAGTTCCGGCTGCTCTCGACCTTCATGGAGAAGCCCGGCCGGGTCTGGAGCCGCGAGCAATTGCTCGACCGGGTCTGGGGCCGCGACATCTATGTTGACAGCCGTACAGTCGATGTTCATGTCGGCCGGCTGCGCAAGGCGCTCTGCCTCCACGGCGGAGAGGATCCTGTCCGCACCGTGCGCGGCGCAGGCTACGCGCTGGGCTGAGCCGCCGGCCAGCCGCCTGCTTTCGCGGGGTTTTCCAGCCCTCAACCTAAAGTGGGATTGCCGTCCCCCTTCGATCCTGCAAGGCTCGGCCGACAGCGCCCGGGGAGGGGTCGGATGGCGGGATGGACAGGGACGGGCGGCCGAAGCCTGCGGCCGGCGGGGGCCGGAACCGTCCTTGTGCTGCGCCTTCTTTTCCTCGGACTCCTGCTCCTCCTCTGGGGCCTGGCCTCGGCCACGGTCCCGCGCGGACTGATCCCCTCGCCCGCCACCACCGCCCAGGCGGCGGCGCGGCTCTGGGCCGAGGGACGGCTCCAGACCGCCATCGGCCAGAGCCTCCTCACCTACGGCACCGGCCTCGGGGCCGCAGTGCTGGTGGGCATTCCGCTGGGCGCGCTGATGGGCATGGTGCGGCTCTTCGGGCGCACGCTCGACATCTTCGTCTTCGCGCTGGCCGCCACGCCGCGGGTGGCCTTCATCCCGCTCATCATCGTGCTCCTGGGGCTCGGCACCGAAGCCAAGGCGATGATCGTCTTTCTCGGCGCGGTCATGCCCATCGTGCTGAACACCTATGCGGGTGTCCTCGCGCGGGACGGCGAACTGATCGAGATGGCGCGCTCGACCGGCGCCTCCGCCGCGCGCATCCAGCTCCATATCGTGCTGCCGGGCGCCCTGCCCTTCCTCGTGGTGGGGCTCAGGCTCGGCGCCACCATCGGCCTCATCAACACCGTGGTGGCCGAACTCTACACCGCCGTGACCGGCCTCGGCGGGCTCCTCGCCCTCTATGGCAATACGTTCCGCATGGCGGATTATTTCGTGATCGTGCTGGCTCTCGCCGCGATCGGCGTGATCGTGACCGAGAGCCTTCGCCTGCTGGAGGGCCGGCTGTCGCGCTGGCGCCTGCCGGACAGGCCGTAACCCGTTCCCCGGAGGATCCATGAAACGCCTTTTCGCCCTGCTTCTGCTGGCCTTCGCCGCCCCCGCCGCGGCCGAGCCCTTCCGTCTCATCGTGAGCGACCTCGAGACGCCGCTGGTGCCCAATTCGGTGATGGATCTGGCGCTGGCCAACGGCTATTTCGAGCGCGCGGGCGTGGAGGTGGAGCTGGTGCGCGTCCAGCAGACGCCGATGGCGCTGGCCGCGCTGCAGGCGGGCGAAGGCGAAATGGCCAATGTCTCGACGGATGCGCTTCTGCAACTTGCCGCCCGCGGCACGACAGACCTGCGCGCGGTGATGTCGCCGAACAAGGCCCTGCCCTTCCTGATCGCGTCCAAACCCGAGATCGAGACGCCCGGCGCGCTCGAGGGGCGCAGCTTCGGCATCGGCCGGGTGGGCTCGCTCGACCATTCGCTGAGCGCGAAGGTTCTGGCGGCCGAGGGGGTCGATGTCTCGAAGCTGAACCTCGTGCCGCTGGGCCAGCCCGCGGTCCGGGCGCAGGCGCTGCTGGCGGGTCAGGTGGATGCCACCACCATGTCGATCGGCACCTGGACGGCCATGCCGGATCGCGGGGGCCTGCGGATCCTCGTGGAGATGGACGACTATTTCGCCGCCGCTCCGATCACGACCAAGGTCAATGCGGTCACGACCGAGGTTCTCACGAACCGCCGGGCGGAGGTCGAGGCGGTGATCGAGGCGCTGGTGCTGGCCGCGCGCGACTTCCAGGATCCCGCGACCTGGGTCGAGCGGATGGCGGTGGCGCGCCCCGACGTGCCGCGGGCCGATCTGGAGGCGCTGGCCCGGGCCTACCGCAACAGCTGGAGCATCGACGGCGGGCTCACGCGCGAGGAACTGAAGGTGACGACGGAATGGATGTATGGCACCGAGGATTTCCAGGGTCTCCGCCCGGTCGGGCTGGAGGAATGGACGGACTTCGGGCCGCTGGAGACGGTGCTGCAGAAGCTCGGCCCGGCGCAGGGGTGAGGGCCGAACACGTCCGGCTCGACCGTGTGTCGCTGGCCTTCGGCGAGGTCTCCGCGCTAAAGGACGTCTCGCTGTCGCTCGGCCGCGACGAGGTGGTGGTGGTGCTCGGCCCCTCGGGCTGCGGCAAGACCACCCTCCTGCGCCTCGTGGCGGGGCTGATCGCGCCCGACGCGGGCCGGGTCACGGTCGAGGGTGCGCCGCCGCGTCCGGGCGAGAAGACCGCGCTCGTGTTCCAGTCCTTCCGGCTGATCCCCTGGAAGAGCGCGCGCGAGAATGTGGCCTTCGCCCTGCCGCGGCTGTCGCGAGCCGAGGCGCGGCAGCGGGCCGACCGTTACCTCGAGCTGGTCGGTCTTTCGCGCTTCGCGAAAAGCTGGCCCGCCCAGCTGTCGGGCGGGATGCGCCAGCGGCTGGCGCTGGCACGCGCGCTCGCGGCCGAGCCCGAGATCCTGCTGATGGACGAGCCCTTCGCGAGCCTCGATGCCCAGGCGCGCGAGCTCATGCAGGTCGAGCTCATGCGGCTTCTGGAGCGGCGACCGGCGACCGTGCTCTTCGTCACCCATTCGGTCGATGAGGCGCTGATCCTCGCGGACCGGATCCTCCTCATGTCGCCGCGACCGGGCCGGGTGGTCGAGGAGGTGGCCGTGCCCTTCCCCCGTCCGCGCCGCGACACCGACACCCGCGCCCTGCCCCTCTATGCCGAGTTGCGCAGCCATCTGTGGGAGCGGCTGCGCGACATGGTGCTGAACGACCCCGGCTCGGACTTCCACGGGCGACGGTAGGCCCGGAGGTGATCCCGGCGTCCGCCTTGCGCGCGCCGGAGGTCCGCCACGCCGGCCGGGGTCGCGGGCCTGCGGTAGTCCCCAAGGCGGTCAGGCGCCCCTCAGAAGCAGGTCATCTCGGCTTCCGCCTGTGCGCGGCGGAGGTCGGCCACGCCGGCCTGTGTCGCGGGAATGCGGAAGAGGCCGGCGCGCTCGCCCGTCCCCAGTCGCATCGAGAGGATGGTCTCGGCCTTCTCATAGGCCTCGTAGGGCAGGATCGAGGCGATCACGTCGATGGAGCAGGCGCAGCGCCGCATCGTGTTCCGATCCTGCCCGTTGGTCGCAAGACAGGCGAAGATATAGTCGGCACGCGCCAGCGTCGGGTAATCGTTGAGGCTCTCGTCGAAATGGAGGTCGGGGGCGGCGCGCACCGCGCCCGCATCAGGCCCCCGCGCAGGTCCGGGCGGGCTCGCC
>NZ_MABH01000077.1 GCF_001720585.1 Cereibacter johrii
CGCGGCCCCGCCCCGCCCGGGGCCCGCGGCACCGCGCACGGGCGCCGAGGCGATTGCCAGCGACAAGGAGAAGAAGCGCAAGGAACGGCTGATGGAGCTCAAGGTCGAGCTGCACCGCCGGCTGCTCGACGATCTCAACCTCGCCGCGCTCGAGACCGCCTCGGAATCGAGCCTGCGGAGCGAGATCGCGGCCATCTGCAGCGAGGCGCTCGAGGAGATGAGAGTCGTCCTGAACAAGGACGAACGCGCGATCCTCAACCAGGAGCTCTACGACGAGGTGATGGGCCTCGGCCCGCTCGAGCCGCTCCTGAAGGACGAGACGATCAACGACATCCTCGTGAACGGCCCCTACCGGATCTTCGTCGAGCGCAGCGGCAAGCTCGAGCTGACCGACACGACCTTCAAGGACGAGCGGCACCTCTTGCGGATCATCGACAAGATCGTCTCGGCGGTGGGCCGGCGGGGGGATGAATCGACCCCTTACGTCGACGCGCGCCTGGCCGACGGGTCGCGCTTCAACGCCATGGTGCCGCCCATCGCGGTCGATGGCTCGCTCGTCTCGATCCGGAAGTTCAAGAAGGACAAGCTCGGCATCGCCGATCTGGTGCGCTTCGGCGCCTTCACCGAGGAGATGGCGGCCTACCTTCAGGCCGCCGTGGCCACGCGGCTCAACATCATCGTCTCGGGCGGCACCGGCTCGGGCAAGACCACGACGCTGAACGCGCTCTCCTCCTTCATCGACAATTCCGAGCGGATCCTGACCATCGAGGATACGGCCGAGCTTCAGCTTCAGCAGGCCCATGTCGGCCGGATGGAGAGCCGGCCCCCGAACGTCGAGGGCAAGGGCGCGGTGACGCAGCGCGACTGCCTGAGGAACGCGCTCCGGATGCGCCCCGACCGGATCATCGTGGGCGAGACCCGCGGCGAGGAGGTCATCGACATGCTGCAGGCGATGAACACCGGCCACGACGGATCCATGACCACGATCCACGCCAACTCCGCGCGCGACGGGATCAGCCGGCTCGAGAACATGGTGGCGATGGCCGGGATCGAGATGCCGATCAAGGCGGTGCGCGCGCAGATCGCCTCGGCCGTCAACCTGATCGTGCAGGCCAGCCGCCTGCAGGACGGCTCGCGCCGGATGGTCTCGATCACCGAGATCACCGGGATGGAGGGCGACGTCATCTCGATGCAGGAGATCTTCCGCTACGAGCGGCTCGGGGTCGAGCCGTCGGGCAGGATCATCGGCCGGTTCAATGCGACGGGCGTGCGCTCGCACTATTCCGACCGCTTCCGCCAGTGGGGCTACATCCTGCCCCCCACCATCTACGACCCCATCCCCTGAGGGTCCCATGCAGCTGAGCGCGGCACCCATCATCTATATCCTGATCTTCGTCGCGGTGCTCCTGCTGGTCGAGGGGATCTACCTGACCGTCTTCGGCAAGACGATCAGCCTCAACTCGCGCGTCAGCCGCCGCCTCGCGCTGCTCGAGAAGAACCAGAACCGCGAGCAGGTGCTGGAACAGCTCCGCAAGGAGATGAGCCAGCACATGAACGCGCGGGGGATCCCGCTCTATGCGATCCTCGCCTCGAAGGCGCAGAAGGCCAACATCGCCTTCTCGCCCAAGGCTCTGGTCGGGATCATGGTGCTCCTGTCGGCCGTGGCCTATCTCGGCCTCACCATCGGCACCAGCGCGGCCCCCCTCGTGCGCGGGGCGGTCGCGGTCGTGATGGGGGTGGGCGCGGTCTATGTCTGGGTGAACGGCAAGGCCAAGAAGCGCATGGCGCTGATCGAGGAGCAGCTGCCCGACGCGGTCGAGCTGATGGTGCGCTCGCTCCGGGTGGGCCATCCCTTCTCCTCGGCGATCCAGATCGTCGCCAAGGAGGTGCCCGACCCGCTCGGCACCGAGTTCGGGGTGATCGCGGACGAGGCGGCCTACGGGCGCGACGTGGCCGAATGCATCCGCGCCTTCGCCGAGCGGATGGAGAGCCAGGACCTGCGCTTTCTCGCCGTGGCCGTGAACATCCAGCAGCAGTCGGGCGGCAACCTCGCCGAGATCCTCGAAGGGCTGGCCAAGGTGATCCGCTCGCGCTTCAAGCTCTTCCGCAGGGTCAAGGCGATCACCGCCGAGGCGAAATGGTCCGGCACCTTCCTGTCGGCCTTCCCCATCGTGGCGCTGGTCGCGATCTCGATCCTGAAGCCCGACTACTACGACGGGGTGAAGGAGACACCGCTCTTCATCCCGGCGGCACTCGTCGTGGGGGCGTTCCTGATCGCGAACGTCATCTTCATGAAGATCATGGTCAACATCAAGGTCTGACCCATGGAACTCCTCTCCCGCCTCGAGACCTTCCTGACCGACACTCTGGGTCCGCTCGGCCCGCTGATCGCCGTGGGGTCGCTGGGCATCCTCCTCATTGCGCTCACCCTGCCCGTGATGCTGAAGAAGCGCGTGGAGCCGTTCGACCGGATCCGCTCCCAGCGCACCGCGGCGGTGGCGGCTCCGGTTCACAAGGGTCAGGCGCTGCGCCGCGCGTCGGGCAGCGAGAAGCTCGACCGCTTCGCCAATCTCCTGGAGCCCAAGACCGCCGAGGAGATGTCGGCCTCGCGTCTCAAGATGATGCGGGCGGGCTACCGCTCGAAGGGCGCCGTGCGTGCCTTCCATGCGGCGCAGTTCGCGCTGGGGGTGGGCTTTCTCGCCGCCGGTCTCCTCTATGCAATGGTCGCCTCGGCCGCGGCTCCACTCACCATGCAGCAGATGGTGCTCTACACGATCCTGCCCGGGGCCATCGGCTACTATCTGCCCGTCTACTGGATCCGGCGCCGCGCGCAGGAGCGGTACGACCAGATCGTGTCGGGCTTTCCCGATGCGCTCGACATGATGCTGGTCTGCGTCGAGGCCGGCCAGTCGCTCGATCAGTCGATCCTGCGCGTGGCCCGCGAATCCGCCGCAGGATACCCCGCGCTTGCCGAGGAGTTCGAGATCGTGGCCCACGAGGTCAAGGCCGGGAAAGAGCGCGTGGCCGTGCTGAAGGACATGTCCGAGCGGGTGGGCATTCCCGACGTTTCCTCCTTCGTGACGACCCTCATCCAGTCGGCCACGTTCGGCACCTCGATCGCCGAGGCGCTCCGCGTCTACTCGTCCGAAATGCGCGACAAACGCGTCATGCGGGCGGAGGAGAAGGCAAATACCTTGCCCACCAAGCTCACGCTCGGCACAATGCTTCTGACCGTGCCGCCGTTGATGCTGATCCTGATCGGCCCTTCGGTCTATGGCATCGCCACTCAGCTGGGCGGACAGTGAGACGACGTGACCCGGGGCCTTGTCTTCCTCCTCCTCTGCGCGATGCTTTCCGCCTGCGGCGGACCGGATGCGCTGTCGCGGCAGGCCTCGGAACGCAACGCCCCCTTCGGGGTCGATCCCGGCCGGAACGGGGTCGACGGGCTGCTGGTGGGGCACAGGCTGCTGGCCGCGGGCGAGAGCGAGCTTGCGCTGCGGGCCTATCTCCGCGCCGCGTCCGAGCAGGGCATGAATGCCGACGTGCTCTCGGCGCTCGGCTCCGCCAACCTGCGGCTCGGGCGGCTGAACCAGGCCGAGCAGCTGCTGCGCCGCGCGATCGAGCTCGACCCCGCCTTCGTGCCGGCTGTCAACAATCTCGGCGTCGTCCTGATGGAGCGCGGCCGCGCGCCCGAGGCGCGGCTCGTCTTCCAGCAGGCCTTCGCGCTCGACAGTGGCGCCACCGACTCGATCCGGGAAAATTTGCGCCGCGCCATCGCGAAGAGCGAGGCATCGCTGTATGTCGAGCCGGAGGAACGACACGCCTTCTCCCTCGTCCGGCGCGGGCAGGGCCAGTATGTGCTGCTGTCGCAGCTCTAGACACGACCGGGATCGAGCAGCAAGAGGACGCAGAACCATGCGCCACCCCGTCCTGACCGCGCTGTGCCTCGCCGGCACGGCCCTCCTGAGCGGCTGCGGCGGCCGCGATGCCGAAGTGGACCGCGCGCTGAAAAGCCTCAGCGCCGCCGACGAGAGCAACCTGAACGACATCATGCTGACCGTGGGCGCCCCCGACGAGGCGGTGGCCTATTTCCGCGGCGCCGTCGAGAAGGCGCCCGACCGGATCGACCTCAAGCGCAGCCTTGCCAAGTCCCTCGTGCGGGCCCGGAGCCCCGCCGAGGCGGCGACGGTCTGGAGCCAGGTGGTCAACAGCCACGAAGGCACCAACGAGGACCGCGTGGCCTTTGCCGACACGCTGATCCGGTCGAACGACTGGGGCCGCGCCGAGGCCGAACTGTCCCGCATCCCGCCGACATACGAGACCTTCGAGCGCTACCGGCTTGAGGCGATGGTGGCCGATAGCAAGAAACAGTGGGCGAAGGCCGACAGTTTCTACGAGACGGCTACCGGCATGACGACCCAGCCCGCGGGCGTGCTGAACAACTGGGGCTTCTCCAAGCTCTCGCGCGGCGATGCGGCGGCGGCCGAGCGGCTCTTCTACGAGGCGCTGACCTATGACCCGACCTCCTTCACGGCCAAGAACAACCTCGTTCTCGCCCGGGGCGCGCAGCGCAAATACGACCTGCCGGTGATCCAGATGACGCAGACCGAGCGGGCGCAGCTGATCTACACGCTCGCGCTCGCCGCGGTGAAGAAAGGCGACGTGACGGTGGGCAAGGGCCTGCTTCAGTCGGCCATCGACACGCATCCGCAATATTTCGAGGCCGCCGTGCGCAGTCTCGAGGCGCTCGACGCGGGCTGAGCGTGGCCGATCCGATCGCCACTCCTGCCACGGCGGCTGCGGCCTTCCTGCCCCTCGTGCTGCCCATCGCGCTCTGGGTGGCCTGGAGCGACATGAAATTCATGAAGATCCCGAACAAGGCGGTGCTGTCGCTGGCGGCGGTCTTCCTCGTCGCGGGCCCGCTCGTCCTGCCGCTCGAGGACTGGCTCTGGCGCTGGCTGCATCTTCTGGTCGTGCTGGTGGCGGGGTTCCTGATGAACATGGGCCGGTTGATCGGCGCGGGCGACGCCAAGTTCGCGGCCGCCATGGCCCCCTTCGTGGCGCTGGAGGACCTGCGGCTCGCCCTCGCGCTTTTCGCGGCCTCGCTCCTCGGCGCCTTCGCCAGCCACAGGGGTCTCGGGCTTCTCGGACCCTTCCGCAGGGCCACCGCCGACTGGGAGAGCTGGCGCCGCCGCGACTTTCCCATGGGGCTGGCGCTGGCCGGGATGCTGATCCTTTACCTTCTCGCGGCACTCTTCGGCCGCTGACCCAGGGGTGAGTCCATGACCGTGCAGAGCTCAGACGTCACCGCACCTCCCGCGCCGCGCACGCTGGCCGACACGGGCCTGTCGCTCGTCATGCTGCGCGACATCCTGCTCAAGACCATGTTCCGGATGAACCTCGATCTGGTCTCGCAGATCGCGCCGGTGATCTGTCTGCCCGCCCCTCTCGCGCAGGAGCTGGTGGACCTTGCCCGCAGCCAGCGGCTTGTCGAGGCGACGGGCACGCTGCATGCCACCTCGGGCAACGAGATGGGCTATCAGCTGACCGATCAGGGCAAGGCGCGGGCGCTCGATGCGCTGAGCCAGTCGGAATATTACGGCGCAATGCCCGTCCCGCTCGACCGCTACCGCCTGCAGGTCGAGCGGCAGTCGGTGCGCAACATCAAGCTCACGCGGGCGCAGCTGACATCCGCGATGGGCCACCTGATCCTGCCCGACGAGCTTCTGGACCATCTGGGGCCCGCCGTGACCTCGGGCCGCTCGATCCTGATGTACGGGCCGCCGGGCAACGGGAAATCCTCGATCTCGAACGGGATCCGCGATGCTTTGGGCGACCGGATCTATGTGCCCCGCGCGCTGGAATATTCCGGGCAGGTCATCACGGTCTACGACCCGATCGTGCACCGTTCGGCCGAATCGGCCGTGGACGATCCGACGAGCCTGCGCCGCACCTCGAACCGGTTCGACAACCGCTATGTCTGGTGCGAGCGCCCGACCGTCATCACCGGGGGCGAGCTCACGCTCGACATGCTGGATCTCACCTACAACCCGGTCGCGCGCACCTATCAGGCGCCGCTGCAACTGAAGGCCACCGGCGGCATCTTCATCGTCGACGACCTCGGCCGTCAGGCCGAGCCGCCGCAGAAGCTGGTGAACCGCTGGATCGTGCCGCTCGAGGAAAATCGCGACATCCTGGCGCTGCAATCGGGCGAGAAATTCACGGTGCCCTTCGACACGCTGGTGATCTTCTCGACCAACTTCCACCCGAACGAGATCTTCGACGGCGCGGCCCTGCGCCGGATCTTCTTCAAGATCAAGGTGGACGGGCCGAGCCAGGAGAATTTCCTGAAGATCTTCGCGATGGTGGCGAAGAAGCGGAAGATGCCGCTCGACGAGTCGGCGCTCGTGCATCTGATGAAGGCGAAGTTCCCCACCATCGACAACCGCTATGCCAATTACATGCCGGTCTATCTGATCGACCAGATGATCTCGGTCTGCGACTTCGAGGGTCTGCCCTACCAGATGACCCCGGCCCTGATCGACCGGGCCTGGTCGAACATGTTCGTGCGCGACGAGGTGATCGCGAAATAGGGCCGGTCAGCGCCTGAGCGGGAGGGGGCCGATCTCGGTCAGGATCGCGTCGAGCGGCTGGTCGGTCGGATCGATCGGCACCTCGGGCAGTTCCTGCGCGGTGAAGGCGAAGCCCACCGCCGTGACCGGGTGGCGCGCGCGGAGCCGCTCGAGCGTGCGGTCGTAGAAGCCGCCGCCGTAGCCCAGACGGAAGCCCCGTCGGTCGAAGGCCAGAAGCGGCACGATCAGCACCTCGGGCTCGAGCCAGGCGCCCTCCTCGGGCACCCGCGCGCCGAAGGGGCCCTCGACCATGGCAGCGCCCGGGCTCCACTCGCGGAAGCGCAGCGGCTCGCCGGGGGCCAGGATGACCGGGACGCAGACCGGCCCGTCATGGGCCGCCATCGCCGGGCGCGGGTCGATCTCGGACCGGATCGGCATGTATCCCGACAGGACCCGCCCGCGATGCGGAACGAGCCAGTCCGCCAGAAGCTCGGCCGCCTGCCCCTGCCCCGCCTTGTGGGCGAGGGCGCGTGCGGCGCCGGCGGCGCGGCGCGCCTCGGCCTTCAGCCCGGCGACCGTCATATCAGCACCAGACTGGCGAGGCCCAGGAAGGCGAAGAAGCCCATGACGTCGGTGAGCGTGGTCACGAAGGTGCCCGAGGCGAGCGCGGGGTCGAGGCCCAGCCGGTTGAGGCCGAGCGGCACCAGGACCCCGCCCAGCGCCGCGACCACCTGGTTGCAGATCATCGCCATGCCGAGAACCGCGCCCAGCAGCGGATCGCCGAAGATCACGAAGCCCGCGAGCCCGAGGATGAGCGCAAGCCCGATCCCGTTGAGGAGCCCCGCAAACAGCTCGCGCCGCACCACGCGGGGGGCGTTGGCCGAGGTGAGGTCGCGGGTGGCCAGCGCACGAACCGCCACCGCGAGCGACTGCGTGCCCGCGATCCCGCCCGTCGAGGCCACGATCGGCATGAGCGCCGCCAGCGTCACGAGCTGGGCGATGGTCGATTCGAACGCCGAGATCACCAGCGCCGAGAGCGAGGCGGTGAAGAGGTTCGCGGCGAGCCACGGCAGCCTCTGGCGGGCGGTGGCGAAGGGGCCGTCCGACAGGCTGCTTTCGTCGCCCACGCCTGCGAGGCGGAGAATGTCCTCCTCGTGCTCCTCGTCGAGCACGTTCATCGCATCGTCGATGGTCACGATCCCCACCAGCCGGTCGTTCTCGTCCACCACCGGGCAGGAGATCAGGTGATACTGGTTGAAGATATAGGCCACCTCGGATTCGGCCATGGTGGCGCGGATGGTGCGGAAGCTCTCTTCCTCGATGGCAGTGAGCTTCACGTCGCGGCGCGACGAAAGGAGCCGGCCCAGCGTGACATAGCCCGAGGGCTTCATCCGCGGATCGACGAGGATGACATGGTAGAACTGATCCGGCAGCTCCTCGGCCTCGCGCAGGAAGTCGATGGTCTCGCCCACCGTCCAGTGGACCGGCGCCACCACCACCTCGCGCTGCATGAGGCGGCCCGCGGAATATTCCGGGTAGGCCATGGCCTGTTCGACCGCCACCCGGTCGGCCCGGTCGAGGGCGCCGAGAATCGCCTCCTGCTGCGGCTCCTCCAGATCCTCGAGGATGTCGACCACATCGTCCGTGTCGAGCTCGCGCACCGCCTCGGCGATGACCTCGGGCGGCAGATGCTCGATCACCTCCTCGCGGATCGAGTCGCTGATCTCGGAGAGGATCTCGCCGTCGATCCCGTCCGACCAGAGCGTGAGCAGCTCGCGCCGCTCGGCCGAGCCGATCTGCTCGAGGACGTCTGCAATATCGGCGGCATGCAGCGGTTCGAGCAGGTCGGACAGGCGCGCCTCATCCCGCTCCTCGACCGCTTCGAGGACCGAATCCACCACCCGGTCGGGCACGCCCGACCGCTCTTCCTCGCGCGTATCGCCCGTCTCGACCTGCAATATGGCGCCCCCGCTCAACTGTCGCAGGGACCATACCGAAGGATGCGGCGCAGAAACAGGGGCGGCAGGAAATTTACCCTGCCTCGAAAAGGGGCTAGGTTGCAGCGTTTCAGCAGATGGGAGACCCTGCCATGACCGACCTGCTCCTCGGACAGGTGCTGTCCTTCACGGCCGATCCGTTCCTCGAAGGCGAGGCCGCGGCGCGCCACGAGACCCACGGCGCCGTTCTGGTGGAGGACGGGCGCATTGCCGCCGTGGGTCCGGCCGAGGCGCTGCGCGCGGCCCATCCCGAGGCGCGGGTGACCGATTACGGGCAGGCGCTGATCTCGGCGGGCTTCATCGACGCCCATGTGCATTATCCGCAGACCGCCATCATCGCGAGCTGGGGCAAGCGGCTGATCGACTGGCTCGAGACCTATACCTTCCCCGAGGAGATGCGCTTCGGCGATCCCGCCTATGCCGCCGAGATTTCGGGCCGCTACCTCGACCTCACCCTCGCCCACGGCACGACGACCGTCTGCAGCTATGCCACCATCCATTCCGAGAGCGTGGACGCCTTCTTCGGGGTGGCGGCGGCGCGGGGCTTGCGGGCCTATGCGGGCAAGACCTGCATGGATCGCAACGCGCCCGAGGGGCTCCGCGACACGGCCGAGAGCGCCTATGCCGACAGCAAGCGGCTGCTCGAGAAATGGCACGGGCAGGGCCGGCTCTCCTATGTCATCACGCCCCGCTTCTCGCCCACCTCGACGCCCGAACAGCTTGCGGCGCTGGGGGCCCTCTGGCGCGAGCATCCCGATTGCCTGATGCAGACCCACCTCTCCGAGCAGCTCGACGAGATCGAATGGGTGAAGGCGCTGCATCCGCAGGCGCGCGACTATCTCGACACCTACGAGGCGCAGGGGCTGTTGCGCGAGGGGGCGGTCTTCGGCCATGCGATCCACCTCGCCCCGCGCGAGCGGGCGCGGCTGGCCGAGGCGGGCGCGAGCCTCGTCCATTGCCCGACCTCGAACACCTTCATCGGCTCGGGGCTCTTCGACATGGGCCTCGTGGCCGAGGGGATCCGGGTGGGTCTGGCCACCGACACCGGCGGCGGCTCGTCCTTCTCGATGCTGCGCACGATGGCCGCGGCCTACGAGATCGGCCAGCTGCGCGGGCAGGCGCTGCATCCGGCGCAGCTCTGGTGGCTCGCCACGGCAGGCTCGGCGCGGGCACTCCGGGCCGAGGACCGGATCGGCAATCTCGCGCCCGGGATGGAGGCCGATCTCGTGGTGGTGGATCTCGCCTCGACCCCGGCCATCGCTCAGGCCACGGGCCGGGCCGAGACGATCTGGCAGGCGCTCTTTCCCACCATCATGATGGGCGATGACCGCGCGATCCGGGCGGTCTGGGTGAACGGCGCGCCGGTGCCGCGGGGCTGACAAGCCGCGCCATCGGGCGCGGCCGGTGCTCTCCCCTGCCCCGCGCGCTTCAGCTCTCCGGCTGCGGCGAGATCTGGCCCTGCTTCGGCTGGCCGAAATAGATCGTCTGATGCGGGAACGGGATCTCGATGTCGCGCTCGTCGAAGATGCGCTTCAGGATCTCGTTGTAGGCGCGTCCGACGCCCCATTGCTTGCCCGGCAGGGTCTTGATGCGGGCGCGCAGAACGACCGCGCTGGCGCCGAAGGAATCGAGCCCCAGCCATTCGAGGTCCCCGAGGATGACGGCCGCATGTTCGGGACGGCGGCGCAGCTCGTCGAAAGCGTCGAACATGGCGGCCCGGACCTCGGTCACGTCCTCGCGGTAGGCCACGCCCATGTCGCAGACGAAGAACGAGAAGTCCCGCATGAAGTTCGAGACCATGTCCACGGACGAGAAGGGGATGATGTGGAAGACCCCGTTCAGGTCGCGCAGGCTGACCGAACGGACGGTCAGCCGCTCGACCACGCCCGAGGTGCCGGCGACCGTCACCACGTCGCCCACGTTGATGGCATTCTCGAACTGGATGAAGATCCCGGTGATGATGTCCTGCACCAGCTTCTGCGCGCCGAAACCGATGGCGAGGCCCAGCACCCCGGCCGAGGCCAGGAGCGGGCCGATGTTGAGTCCGATCTCGGACAGGCAGAACATCAGCGTGATGACCACGAGCGCGATGGTCGCCGCATTGCGCAGAAGCGACAGCAGCGTCTGCTCGCGCGAGGTCGCGACATGGCCGAAGGCCGGGTTCAGCCGGTAGTCGATCCAGGAGGAGAGCGCGATCCAGATCGCGAAGGCGACGGCGAGGATTGCCGAGACCGCGATCAGCGTGCCGATCAGCCGCCGTCCGAGCTGGCTCTCGAGCCAGGTGCCCACATCGATGAGGCCGATGGTGTGGAAGGTGAAGAAGAGCACCGCCGCCACGATCAGAAGCCGCAGCACCAGAAGCGCCTGCGGCACGAAGCGGTTCAGGCGCCGTTCGAGCAGCGGCAGGCGCTCGTTCGCGGAAGCCGGCAGGCGGACGCCGCGCGTGATGGCGCGGGCGAGCGCGCCCGACAGGAAGAAGCCCACCACGAAGACGGCCGCGATCCGCAGCGAGGCGAAGGTCGGCCCCATCGCGTCGCCGCCCGGGCTCACCAGAGACAGGACGAGGATCACGGCCAGATAGGCCAGCGCGAACCAGTGCCAGGACTGCGCCAGCGCCACGAGGGCGGGCGAGCGCCGCACCCGGGGCTGCGGCTCCGGTGTGACCTCCACCGGCTCCGCCTCGGGCGGGGGCGGCGCATCGGCCGTGCCCGCCGCGATGTCGGCGGCGAGGTCGGGATCGATCTCCTGTGTCGTCACCACCGGCGGCGCGGGGGGCTCGGCCGCGACATGGCGGGCCGGGACCGGCTGGGTCTCGCGCAGGAGCCACTCGGCCACGGCCTTGCGGTTGCGGACCACGAGGAAGGCCACGAAGAGCACGCCGATCACCGAGATCAGGGCCGAGACGCCGCGGCCGGCGGCGCGCGAGGTGCTTTCCTCGACGATCGGCACGATCAGGAGTTGCCCGTAACCCAGAAGCGCGATGCTGAAGCTCATCGCGGCCGAAAGGTAGCGGGCGGGGCGATCCCGCAGCGCGACGATCCGAAGATCGCCCGTCGAGGGCGACAGGACGAACCGCATGGCGGTGCGCAGGAGTTCGACCGCGAGGAAGGCGTTGAGATAGAGCGTCTGGCGCAGGCCGATCTGGCCGGCGTTGCCGATCACCGCGATGGCCAGCACATAGCCGATGGCCCAGGCGCCCACCACGATCAGCACGTCGAGGGCGAGCGCCCCGACATAGAGCAGGATGCGCTTCATCACACCCGCGGAGCGCGCCCGGTGGCCCATGCGGCGATAGGTGGGAATGACCGCCCGGCGCAGCAGGTTGAAGATCGCAGCCGTGGCCACGATCAGCAGGAGAAGCTCGATCAGCGCATCCCCGAGCACGCCGAGATCGAGCCGCGAGAGCCCCGCGAACAGTTCGGGCGAGGCCTTCAGCGCGTCCCAGAGGCTCTGGACACTGGTCGCAACCGACTCGGCCGCCTGCTGGGTAAAGAGGGCCGCCGACCTGCCGAAGGAGAGGATCTCCTCGGAGGGCGCGCTCACCTCGGGGGGCGCAGGCTCGCCCGCGGCAGCGGCGCGTTCCAGTTCGGCGATGAGCTCCGCCCGCGCCTGATCGTCGCGCAGAAGATCGAGCAGCGTGGCGGACGAGGTGGGCGCGGCGGGCTCTTCGGCCCCGGCGCCGGGCGAGAGCACGGTCTGCGCCTGGGCGGGGAGAAAGGCGGTCATCGCGCCAAGGAAGAGCGTCAGCGCGAGAAGCAGCGGGGCGGCAAGCGTTCGGAACAGTCGGGTCATGCCGCATGAAAGAGTGCCTTTGACCGGACTTCCAACCCCTTTCCGACCTTTTTCCTCTTCCGGACGGGGTTTTCGCGGGATTTTGCCGCTGGATGCGACGCATCGGCCCCGGATCTTCCTGCCGCGGCCCATCGTTGCGCGGCGGGCCGCGCACCGCGCGGAACGGCTCGGCGCCGCGGCATGTCATTCACGCTTCGCGAATGGCGGCCCGGCGCCGAAGCCCTTCCACTACCAGCCGGTCAGCCCGTCGACGGGCGGCGGCGGCACCGGCTGGGGCACAAGCTCGCTCCGGCGCTTCTCGTAGAAGGCATTGCCGCCGGTCACGAGCGTGTAGTGCATGTTGTCGTAGGGAAAGCGGTGCCCGGCGGTGTGGAAGAACATGGCATTGCCCACGAACGGATGCCGCTCGCCCCGCAGCACGGCCCGCGCGGCCTCGCGGACCCGGGGCAGAGAGCGCGAGTCCATCCGCTTCGACATCACGCCCGGCGCGAATTGATTGCGCTGGCCGACCACGCCGCAGACGGTGTTCGGAAACTGGCCGGAGTTCACGCGGTTCATCACCACCGTGCCCACCGCCACCATTCCGTCCCGGCTCGAGCGGTGCGATTCGAAATACATGGCCCGCTCCATGCATTCCAGTTCGCTCGGACGATGGAAGAGGCCGCAGCCCAGCAGCACCAGCGCGGGCGCCGTGCAGAGGACCAGACGGATCGATGTCCGGAGAAGTCTCGTCGCCAAACCTGCCTCCTGCCGGGGCTCTGCGCCCTTCTGACCGAGAGGCGATCTGTTGGTCCCGGCTTATGGTTTATCGGGGCGAGGATGAAGGAATCCGGATCCGACGTCCAGACCCTGCGGATGGATCCCGTCGGACGCGCGGCCCCCGAGCCCTGCCGTCGGGCGGCGCAGTCAGCTTTCATGGCGTCGCCGAACGGGGGGCGCCGTCTGGCGTAGCTGCCGAAGGCGAAACGCTGGATCTCCGCGCGACGGGACCGTTCGGCGATAGACCGAGCCCGTTTGCGAGTCCTGCGACCGCTCGAGCGGAGCGGCCGGGATCAGCCCCGCAGGATCTCGAGCGCTGCGGCATGCACCTCGGGTGAGGAAGCGGCGATCACCCGCCCGCCCTGCGGGTTCCGGCGCCCCTCCCAATCGGTCATGAGGCCGCCCGCGGCCTCGATCACCGCCATCGGCGCCTGCACATCGTAGGGCTGCAGGCCCGCTTCCACCACGAGGTCGATCTGTCCTGCGGCCAGCAGGGCATAGGCGTAGCAGTCGGTGCCGTAGCGCGTCAGCCTGACCTGCCGCGAGAGGCGACGGAAGGCGGCTTCTTCCTCGGCGGTGCCCACTTCGGGGAAGGTCGACATGAGGATCGCCTCGGACAGGGCCCGCGCGGGGCGCGTGGCCAGCCGGTCTTCGCCCCGCGGGCCGCGCACGCGGGCGACGCCGAAGCCGCCCTCGAACCGCTCGCCGATGTAGGGTTGGTCAATCAGGCCGTAGATCGGCCCGCTGGCATCCGCGACCGAGATCAGCACGCCCCAGGTCGGGGTTCCGCACAGGTAGGAGCGCGTCCCGTCGATCGGATCCAGCACCCAGGTGAGGCCGCTGTCGCCGGCCTGCACGCCCATTTCCTCGCCGAGGATGCCGTCCCGCGGTCGCCGCCGCGCGAGGATGGCGCGCATGCGCTCTTCGCACAGCCGGTCGGCGACGGTCACGGGATCGAACCTGTCGGCTTCCTTGGTATCCGCCGAGAGGCCCTTGCTGCGGAAATGAAGCAGCGTGGCGTCTCGGGCAGCCGCGGCCATCTCTGCCGCGGTATCCATGATGTCGGCGGTCTCGCGATCGGTGAGCATCTGCATCCTGGCCCTCCTGCGCCCCGCGCCTAGCCTGCGGGGCGTTCAGGGTCAAGCGCGGCGGCCCGACAGGCGCACCCGCTCAGTCATCGAGCTAGGCGGCTTCGGAGAGCACGCGCGCGAGGTCGAACAGCCGGCGGCGCTGCGCCTCGGGGATCGCATAGTAGGAGCGGACCAGTTCCAGGGCTTCCTTGTCGGTGATGCGGTCGCCCTCGGCCTGACGGGCCTGATCGCCGGCACCTTCGAGACCTTCGAAGAAGAAGCTGATCGACACGCCCAGAGCCTCGGCGATGTCCCACAGGCGGGAGGCGCTGACGCGGTTCATGCCGGTCTCGTATTTCTGGATCTGCTGGAACTTGATGCCCACGCAATCAGCAAGCTGCTGCTGCGTCATGCCCACCATCCACCGGCGGTGGCGGATGCGTTTGCCAACGTGGGCGTCGACGGGATGTTTCATGAAATGTCTCCGTAAATCTTCCAGCTGTCCCTGCCTGTATAACAAGCATATAACGTGCCAAAACCCCTCTCGACGTGCATTTCCATCCAGAAAAACTTGTCTTGAAACAAACCTGTCTTTTTGGATATGTCCATTCATACAGGCTTGGTTCGTTCGGCGTCCGCCGCGGCGGATCATCCCTCGGGAGCACGAGAGACACGCCACTCGCCTCTGAGGGCTTTTGCATTTTGCAATGCAATTTGCAGCGGGTTTGTCGTCGAAACTTTGCAACTCGCGAATATTCGGGAGGGGGCTGGCGGAAACCGGCCTGTGATGCTGAAGTTCGGCGCGCTTTTCCCGACGAGAGGTCCTGATCCGTCCATGCGCGCTTTCCGTTTGAGAGAAACCGGCCTTGCGCCGGAAGTGACTGAGGAACCCCTGCCCGAGCCGGGCCCGGGCGAGATCCGGCTGCGGATCGCGGCCTGTGCGCTCAACTTCGCGGACCTCCTTATGATCCAGGGCCGCTATCAGGAGCGCCCCCCCCTGCCGCTGACGCTGGGCATGGAGGTCGCCGGCATCGTGGATGCGCTGGGCGAGGGCGTGAGCGGCCCCGCGCCCGGCACGCGCGTCGCGGCCTTCGGCTCCTGCGGGGGATTGGCCGAGTTCGGCTGCTGGCCCGCCGACCGCTGCCTGCCCCTGCCCGACAGCGTGAGCTTCCGCGATGCGGCGGCCTTCCAGATCGCCTACGGCACCGGCCATCTCGCCCTCGACCACCGCGCACGGCTGCAACCGGGCGAGCGGCTGCTCGTGACCGGGGCCGCGGGTGGCGTGGGGCTGGCCGCGGTCGAGATCGGGCGGCGGATGGGGGCGCATGTGATCGCCACGGCACGCGGCGAGGAGCGGCTGGCCGTGGCGCGGGCCGCCGGGGCCCATGAGGCGATCGACAGCGAGACGGAAGACCTCAAGGGCAGGCTGAAGGCGCTGGGCGGGATCGATGTCACCTACGATACCGTGGGCGGCGCGGGCTTCGAGGCCGCGCTGCGCGCCTCGCGCCCGGAGGGGCGGCTTCTGGCCATCGGCTTTGCCGGGGGCGATGTGCCGCAGGTGCCGGCCAACCTGCTCCTCGTGAAGAACCTGAGCGTGATCGGCCTCTACTGGGGCGGCTACATGACCTTCGCGCCGCAGGTGCTGATCCGCAGCCTCGAGACGCTGCTGGGGTGGCTCGCCGATGGCAGCCTGCGGCCGCATGTGAGCCATGAGCTGCCCCTCGAGCGGGCGGCCGAGGGGCTGGAGCTGCTGCGTACGCGGCAGGCAACGGGCAAGGTCGTCATCACCCCCTGAGCGCGCCCGTGCCGCGTCTCAGGCCCGCAGGGCGAAGCGCGGGCCCTCCCCCGCCGCCCCCTCCACCGGGGCGAGGGGACGAGGGGCCGACGCCCCTGCGGCCTGTGCCGCATAGGCGCGCCGGATCAGTTCGGCCATGCCCTCGACGGCGAGACTGTGCACCGGATCGGCCACATACAGGTTGACCTTGCTCGTCTCGAGATCCGGCAGCGTGCCGCCATGCGGGATCCGCTCCATGTAGCGCGGCTCGGCCCCCGCAAGCGAGACATGCACCGCGAGATCGGCCGAGACGCTGGCCTCGATGGTGCGCGAGCTGTCGGATTCCACCGCCATGGTCCAGGGGATCCCCGCCGCGTCGAGGGCCGACTGCCCCCCCATGCGGAAGATGCAGTTCGGCTCGAAGGCGAGCCGCAGCGGGCGCTGCTTCCAGGCCTGCCCGCCCGGCGCCCCCACCCAGACGAGCGGCAACTCCACCAGCGTCTCGCCACCCGGCTCCACCGTATCCTCGGTGGTCATGATGACATCGCACTCACCGCGCGCGAACTGCGACTTCAGCTTCCGCGTATAGGAGGAGAGGAGCGTGACGCGCATCCGCGGAAACTCGGCCGAGAACCGCTGCAGCACCTGCGGGATCGCCGGATAGACGATGTCGTGCGGCACGCCGAGCACGACCTCTCCCTCGAAATCGTCATGGGTGAGACGGCCGAAGACCTCGTCGTTCAGCGCCAGCATCCGCCGCGCATATCCCAGAAGCTGCTCTCCGGCCGCGGTCAGCGCCACCCGGCGCGCCGACCGGTCGAGCAGCGCCAGATCGAGCGTCTCCTCGAGGCGCTTGATCTGCATGGAGACCGCCGACTGGGTGAGATTGAGAAAGCCCGCCGCGCGCGTGACCCCGCCCGCGTCGGCCACGGCCACGAAGGAGCGGAGGGCGGTCAGGTCGAGGTTGCGCGGCATATCACGACTCCTGATGCTTGACGTCAAAAGCATTCATTTTCCAAATGTGAACGATTCGGGCATAAGGAGCAAGCGGAGAGACCCTCTGCCCAGACCCCGAACCCGAAAGGACGGACCCATGTTTGCCTCGCTTCACACAGCCCGCCTCGCGACCCGCGGCGTGCAGGCGGGCGGGAGCCTTCAGCGCCTCGTCGCCCGTTTCCATCTTGCCCTCGCGGCCCACAGGCAGCGCCGGGCCCTGGCCCATCTCGACCCGCATCTTCTCGCCGATGTGGGCCTGACCGTCGACGAGGCGCTGACCGAGGCCGCGCGTCCCCTGTGGGACGTGCCCTCGAACTGGCGCCGCTGAGACGCATCGCCACGGCCATGGCCCCCGGTTCCGCCCGGAAATCCTTGAACTGCGGGGCCAGCTTTCCAATATAGGCGTCAAACATGTCCGGTGGGCCGGACAGGATGACGGTCAACAAGGAGAGTACGAGATGGCTGACTATCAGACGGTGCGTTCGGTCGGCGCAGGCGCCCGGGCGGCCAGGATTGACGAGGGCCTGCGCGCCCACATGAACAAGGTCTACGGTCTCATGTCGGTCGGGATGCTCCTGACCGGCGGCGTGGCCTGGGCCTTCGGCACCAGCGAGCAGCTGTTCTCGCTGCTGCGCGACCCGGTGACGATGAGCCCGAACATCCTGGGCTGGATCGTCATGTTCGCCCCGCTCATCATGGTCTTCGCCTTCGGCGCCGTGCTGAACCGGCTGAGCCAGGCGGCGGCGCAGCTCTTCTTCTACGCCTATGCGGCGGTGATGGGCCTGTCGCTCAGCTGGATCTTCGTGGCCTTCACCGGCGTCTCGATCGCGCAGACCTTCCTGATCACGGCGATCGCCTTCGCGAGCCTGTCGCTCTTCGGCTACACGACCAAGAAGGACCTCTCCGGCTTCGGCACCTTCCTCATCATGGGCGTCGTCGGCCTTCTGGTCGCGATGGTCGTGAACATCTTCCTCGCCTCGTCGGCGCTGGCCTTCGCGATCTCGGTGATCGGCGTGCTGATCTTTGCGGGCCTCACCGCCTATGACACGCAGAACATCAAGAACACCTACCTCCAGCACGCCCACACCGGCGATGCGGAGTGGCTGGGCAAGGCCGCCATCATGGGCGCGCTGCAGCTCTACCTCGACTTCATCAACCTCTTCATGTTCCTGCTGCAATTCATGGGCAACCGCGAGTAACGGCAGAACGGACGCCACGAACGGGGGCCGGTCTTCGGACCGGCCCTTTTTCATGGCGCGCGCAGCATCCGCTCGCTCGGGAAGGTCACGCCGGGGCCGAGCGGCACCGAGACTTCCCCCAGTCGGCGAAAGCCCATCCGCTCGTAGAAGGGAACGGCCGTGCGCGTGGCGAGACAATGGAGGCGAAGGATGCCTTCGGCCGAAGCCTGCGCGATCGCGCGGCCGAGAAGTGCCGAGGCGATGCCCTGCCGCACATGGGAGGCGCGGGTCACGAGATGGCGGATCTCGCCGTCTGTCGCGCCCCGCGGGCTCCAGCCGCCGGCGCCGAGGATCCCCTCCTCGGCCTCCGCCAGCCAGTAGCGCCCGGAGGCCAGAAGTGCGGGCTGCGCGCGGGCGAGGAGCGGCACGGCAGTCACCAGCACCGAGGGCGGATAGTCGGCCCGGATGAGACGGGCATAGCTGTGGGCGAAGAGCGCATCCACCGCCGCCAGATCCCCGGGACGCGCAAGGCGCAGATGCAGGCCGGCGACGGTCACGGGCGCGGGGTCCTCAAATGCAGAAGGCCGCGCCCCGGAGGCACGGCCTTGTCCGCGAACAGAGAGGCAGATCTTACTTGATCTTGCCTTCCTTGTATTCGACATGCTCGCGCTTGACCGGATCGTACTTCCGCACGACCATCTTGTCGGTCATGGTGCGGGCGTTCTTCTTGGTCACGTAGAAGTGCCCGGTGCCCGCCGTCGAGTTCAGCCGGATCTTGATCGTCGTCGGCTTCGCCATGGTTTCTCTCCTGCAGTCGGCGGGCAGACGCCCCCCGCAAAAATCCCTGAGGCCCGCCTTTTACCGAGGCTGATGCGAGAGTCAACTGCAAAAGCCCCCTGAAATCGCAGGGCCCGGCAGATGGAAAGGCCCGCCCGGCAGGGGATGCCGGACGGGCCCGGAAATGGCCTGCGGGGCGTCAGCCGGAGATGCCGCGGAGCCGCTCCGAGCGGCGGCGGAGCAGTTCGACCGTGGCAAGGAGGAGCACCGACACGATGACGAGGATGGTGGCCACCGAGAGAATCGCCGGGCTGATCTGCTCGCGGATGCCGTTCCACATCTGGCGCGGGATCGTCTGCTGGTCGTGGGCGGCAACGAAGAGCACGACAACCACCTCATCGAAGGAGGTGACGAAGGCGAAGAGGGCGCCCGAGATCACGCCGGGCAGGATGAGCGGCATCGTGACCTTGAAGAAGGTGGTGGTGGGGCTTGCCCCGAGCGAGGCGGCGGCACGGGGGAGCGAGCGGTCGAAGCCCACGAGGGTCGCCGTCACCGTGATGATGACGAAGGGGATGCCCAGCGTGGCATGGGCCAGCACCACGCCCACATAGCTGCCCGCGAGACCCGTCGCGGAATAGAAGAAGAAGAGGCCCGTGGCGGTGATGATGATCGGCACGATCATGGGCGAGATCAGGATCGCCATGATCGCGCGCCGGTAGGGCATCTCGGGGCGCGAGAGGCCGAGGGCCGCCACGGTGCCGAGCACGGTCGCGACCACCGTCGAGGAGACGCCGATGATGACCGAGTTCTTGGCGGCCCGCACCCAGGCCGCATTGTTCCACACGTCCAGCCACCAGGAGGAGTCGCGCGGCGCCTCGGGCGTGGCCATGCCGAAGGTCAGGAGCGTGTCGTACCAGCGCAGCGAATAGCCGTCGGGATCGAGCGACAGCATCTTCTCGGTGAAGGTGAAGTAGGGCTCGACGTTGAAGCTGAGCGGGATGACGATCAGGATCGGCGCGATCAGGAACAGGAAGATCAGCCCGCAGAGAACGCGGTAGCTGTAATACCAGAGGCGCTCGAGCGGGCTGGCGTAGACGGGAAGAGCCATCGGGCTTGTCTCCTGCGGCAGAGGCCGGGGGCTCTGCCCCCGGACCCCCGGGATATTTGGGCAGAGTGAAGGGGCGGGTCAGCCCAGCTTCAGATTGTCGATGCCGACGAGGCGGTCGTAGAGCCAGTAGAGGATCAGCACCGCGCCGAGCAGCACAGCCGCGAGGGCGGCAGCGAGCGACCAGTTCAGGCTGTCCTGCATGTGAAAGGCGATCAGGTTCGAGATGAGCTGCCCCGAGGCGCCTCCGACGAGGGCGGGGGTGATGTAGTAGCCCACGCCGAGGATGAAGACGAGGAGCGCGCCCGCGCCGATGCCCGGCAGGGTCTGCGGCAGATAGACCCGGCGGAAGGCCGTCCAGCTGGAGGCGCCGAGCGAGCGCGCGGCCCGGACATAGGAGGGCGGGATCGGGCGCATCACCGAATAGAGCGGCAGGATCATGAAGGGCAGAAGGATATGCGTCATGGCGATGATCGTGCCGGCCTGGTTGTAGATCATCTGGATCCGGCTCGAGTCCGAGATGAGGCCGGTGGCCACCAGCGTGTTGTTCACCACCCCCTGCCCCTGCAGGAGCACGATCCAGGAGGTGGTCCTGACCAGAAGCGAGGTCCAGAAGGGCAGCAGGACGAGGATCATCAGCAGGTTCGAGGTGCGCAGCGGCAGGGTCGCCAGGAGATGGGCCACCGGATAGCCGAGCAGCAGGCAGAGGAAGGTGATCAGGCCTGCGATCACGAAGGTGCGCTCGAACAGCATGACATAGACGCGGCGTTCGGCCGGGGCGCGGACGATGTTGCCCTCGTTGTCGCGGGCGAGATCGACGGCGGCCAGGAAGAAGTTCGGGGAGTAGGCCCGCGAGACCTGGCGCATCGTGCCCCAGAGATCGGGGTTGGCCCATTTCTCGTCCGCCTCGAGGATCGCCGCGCGGTAGGGCGGCTCGAATTTCCTGGCCTTCCGCCCGGTCGAGGTGAAGAGCGAGCGGGTGCCCGCCATCTCGTAGTTCACGCGCGTGCCCACGACGCCGATCGTCTTGGCCTCGGCCGCGGCCTTGAGATCGGCGGCGAGGGCGGCATAGGCCGTCTCGTCGGGCTCGGTCCCCGGCTCGGTCTCCGCGAACCACTGCGTGAGCTGCGGCATGTTGGCCGCGAAGCCATCGTTGTGGATCGAGCGGTGCAGCATCTGGCCGATCGGGACGATGAAGGTCACCACGATGAACAGAAGCAGCGGCAGCACCAGGAGAAAGGCGCGGCGTCGGGCGCGGGCCTGGGCACGGGCGAGCGCGGTCTTGAGCGGGCGCCCGTCCGCGGTGGTGAGCCGCTCGGTCCCGGTGGCGGCGATCTGGGCGGTTGCGTCGGCCATCTTGTCCCTCACGTCAGGGGTGGCGCGCGCCGGAGCGCGCGCCGGTCCGGATCAGTTCGACGCCAGCCAGGCATTGAAGCGCTCTTCCAGTTCGGTGTCGTGATCGACCCAGAACTCGTAGGACGAGGGCAGAGCGTTGGTGAGGTTCGCCTCGGCGGTCGGCATGTGCGGACCCATCTCGGTCTTGCCGTCCTGATAGAGCCCGACCAGCGGCGCCGAGGATTTGCGGGCGGGACCGTAGCTGATCCACTTGGCCTGATCGGCGAGCGGCTGGGTGCCGGTCGCGAAGGCCACGAACTTCTTGGCCGCCTCGAGATTGGGCGCGCCCTTCGGGATCACGAACAGGTCGTATTCGTAGACCTGACCGTCCCAGATCGGCACGAAGGGCTTGTTCTCGCTGACGGCCGCCGCGAAGATCCGGCCGTTGTAGGCCGTCGTCATGGCGACCTCGCCATCGGCCAGAAGCTGGACCGGCTGGGCGCCCGCCTCCCACCAGATCAGGTCGCCCTTGATCGCATCGAGCTTGGCGAAGGCACGGTCGACGCCTTCGGGCGTGCCCATCACGTCATAGACTTCGGCCGCAGGCACGCCGTCGCCCATCAGCGCCATCTCGAGGGTGGTCTTGGCGCTTTTCCACATGGCGCGCTTGCCCGGGAACGTCTCGGTGTCGAAGAAGTCGGCGATGGTCTTGGGCTTTTCGTTCGGGAATTTCGAATCGTCGTAGGCCACGATCATCGAATAGACGATGTTGCCCACGGCGCAGTCGCTGAGCGCGCCGGGCAGGAAATCCTCGGTCGCGGGCGTGCCGTCGGGCGCGGCCGGCAGGATCGCCGGATCGATCTCCTCGAGCTGGCCCTCGTCGCAGAGGCGCACGGCGTCGGAAGTGTTCACATCGACCACGTCCACGCTGACGTTCTTCGCCTCGACCATGGCCTTGAGCGGCGTGGCCGGATTGTCGGCATCGACCGAGACCACGCCGATGCCGGTCTCGGCGGTGAAGGGCTTGTGGAACGCCTCGACCTGGCTGGTCGTGTAGGCGCCGCCCCAGGACATCACGGTGATCTGCTCCGCCGAGGCGGCGAAGGCCACGGCCGACAAGGCCGTGGACAGAACGAGGGCCTTCTTCATCTTGTGCTCTCCCATGTTGTGTCGTTTGTTTGTTGGCCGCAGCTTTGCGGCAGCTCCGTTACCACGGAGTTAAAGCGGATCCAGCGCGCGGGCGTCCTGTGGCGCCCAGCCGATCCTGACCTTCTCGCCCGGCTGCATGACGCGCTGGCCGAGGGTGTTGCGGCTCTTGATCACGAAATCCTCGGATCCGGCGACCCGC
Organism: Cereibacter johrii; assembly: GCF_001720585.1. Lineage (GTDB taxonomy): Bacteria > Pseudomonadota > Alphaproteobacteria > Rhodobacterales > Rhodobacteraceae > Cereibacter_A > Cereibacter_A johrii. The sequence goes on from NZ_MABH01000077.1 coordinate 22,704, forward strand.
AGCCGCGTGCGGAAGATGTCGCCCATGTAGATGAACTCGAGCACCTCGGCATCGATGAGATGCGCGTTGGGCGGCAGCATCTCCGGCTTGAACTCGACCCGTTCGGGACGGATCGAGACGAGCGTCTGCTGACCCTTGCGGGCGACGTTCACCGGCGTCGCATCGATCAGCTCGCCGGTCTCGAGCCGCACCAGCGCACGCCCGTCGGCGATCTCCTCGACGGTGCCGGGCAGGCGGTTGTTCTCGCCGATGAAGCTGGCCACGAAGCTGTTCTTCGGCCGCTCGTAGAGCTCGGACGGCGGGGCCAGCTGCTGGATGCGCCCATCGTTGAAGACGGCGATCCGGTCCGACATGGTCAGCGCCTCGCCCTGGTCGTGCGTGACATAGACGACCGTGATGCCGAGGCTCTCGTGCAGATGCTTGATCTCGAACTGCATGTGCTCGCGCAGCTGCTTGTCGAGGGCGCCCAGCGGCTCGTCCATCAGCACGAGCTGCGGGTCGAACACGAGCGCCCGGGCCAGCGCGATCCGCTGCTGCTGCCCGCCCGAGAGCTGCGCCGGACGGCGGTTGGCGAAGGCCCCCATCTGCACCATGTCGAGCGCGCGCTTGATCTTGCGCTCGCGGTCCGACCTGGACATGCCGCGCACCTCGAGCGGGAAGGAGAGGTTCTCGCCCACCGTCATGTGGGGAAAGAGCGCGTAGTTCTGGAACACCATGCCGATGCCGCGCTTGTGGGGGGGCACCGTGTTGATCGGGCGTCCGTCGAGGCGGATCTCGCCGTGCGTCGCCGTCTCGAACCCCGCGAGCATCATCAGGCAGGTGGTCTTGCCCGACCCCGAGGGCCCCAGCATGGTCAGGAACTCGCCCTGCCCGATGGTCAGGTTGAGATCTTTGACGACGAGCGTCTCGCCGTCGTAGCTTTTCTGCACATGTTCGAAAACGACAAAACCGTCGTCCTGGGTAGAAGCCACCACCCCATTCTCCCCATCTTGACCGGCAGGTTTCCTGCACTCGTTGTCATTGTTTAAAGCGGAAGGCCCCCACCTTTGCAATCTTGTTGTGCGCGGGTTGCGGGAGGGATGGGGTCTGCCGCATGGTTGAGCAGCTATCACGAGACCCCGCGTGCCCAAGCGACGGGATGCGAACAGAGGGCACCCGAATGCGACCGATCCGTGACGGAAGCGAACCGATGGCCTGAGCCGGGGCCCCAAAACGCCAAAAGGCGGCCCGGATGGGCCGCCCTTGGGCGCTTCGTCAGAAGAATGGTGCGGTCGAGAAGACTCGAACTTCCACGGGAGTTACCCCACAGCGACCTCAACGCTGCGCGTCTACCAATTCCGCCACGACCGCACTGTCTTGGCTTGGTGGCGGGGTCTTAGCCAAGCTCGCGGGGGAAGAAAAGGGGTAATTTTGCGCCGCGTCAAAAATGCCTTCGAGGAGCCGGCAGGCGCGCCGGCCCCTCGCGTTCAAGTCACTGGCCCAGAAGCAGGAACGGGAGCCGCGCCGCGGCCGAGACGGCCTTGGCGCCCACCTCGGCCATCTCGGCGGACGGCTGTGCCGCAAGGGCCAGAGCGGGCGCCGGAGCAGGGGCCGCCGCCTCGACGGTCGGCGGTGCCACGGGCTCGGGCGCGGGCGTTGCGACCTCGACCGGAGGGGGCGTGACCGGGGCGAAGACCGGCAGCGGCGCGGGCGCCGGGGGCACGATCAGATCCGCCCGCCCGCCGACCGTGTAGGCCGCCTTCCGAATCACCTCGGTCCGGTCGGGCATCCCCTGCCCGAACACGGCCGTGCCGGACTGGGCCGCGTCGAGCCCCATCTGATACCAGTCCAGCGCCAGGTCGGGCCGCTGGCTCGCCCCGAAGCCCTGCGCCAGATGGTGGCCCAGAAGCTCGGCATAGCCCTTCTGGCCGAGCGCGGTCAGCAGGAGCGCCGAGGCCACCGCCACATCCATGCGGTCCTGCGCATAGCCCGTGCCGAGGCAGATCCGGGCCGAGCCCGCCAGTTGCGCCGGAGGCCGGCCCGAGGCCAGCACGAAGGCCGACACATCCTTCAGCACATCGTCGCGCGGCTCGAGCGACAGCGCCGAGACCTGATCCTTCAGCGCGGGCCCGAGAGCCTGGCACTGGTCGGCGATCTGCTGCGGCGTGAAGCCCTGCACCTGCTTTGTCAGCTCTTCGCTGGCCGAGATCGCGTAGCTCCGCGCGAGGCAGAACTGCTCGCCCAGGGCAAAGCTCGCATCGGTCATGCCGGCCGAGGTCGTGTAGCCCCCGTTCGCGTTGGTCTGAAGCCCGATCGAATTGCAGTGCGACGCGAGCGAGGCCATCGTCGCGCCCGATCCGAGGAACGAGGGAAGCTCGGGCGTCGCGGGCGCGGGTTCGGCCACGGGAGCGGGCAACTCCGGCAGGACGGCGGCGGC
>NZ_MABH01000078.1 GCF_001720585.1 Cereibacter johrii
GCGGCCGCTCCGGCTCCGGCCCCCGTGCAGTCTGCCGCGACCGAGCCTGCCCGCCACCGCGTGGCGCGGGGCGAGACCGCCTATTCGATCGCGCGAAGCTACAATGTCTCGCCCAAGGCGCTGGCGGACTGGAACGGGCTGGGGCCGGATCTCGCGATCCGCGAGGGCCAGTATCTGATGATCCCCACCGCCTCTGCGCCCCCGCCCACAGTGCCCGCCAATGTGACCGCGGTCACCGTGCCCGGGGCAGGCTCGCCCACGCCCCCCCCGCCCTCGGCGGCGAAGCCCCTGCCCGCCGAGTCGACCACGCCCGCCTCGAAGCCCGCAGGCCAGCCCGCCTCGCCCGACATGGGTGCACAGCGCACGCAGGCCTCGGCCTCGCGGCTGGGGTTCCCGGTGCAGGGCAAGATCATCCGCGGCTATGTGAAGAAGAAGAACGACGGCATCGACATCTCGGCGGCCGTGGGCACGCCGGTGGCGGCGGCCGCAGACGGGACGGTGGCGGCCATCACGCAGGACACCGATCAGGTGCCGATCCTCGTGATCCGGCATCCCGACAACCTGCTGACGGTCTATGCCAATATCGACGGCATCAAGGTTGCCAAGGGCGCCAGCGTGAAGCGCGGCCAGCCCATCGCCGTGGTGCGCGCAGCCGACCCGCCCTTCGTGCATTTCGAGGTCCGCAAGGGCTTCGAGAGCGTCGATCCGATGCCCTACCTCCAGTAGGAAACCGGAAACCTCTCAAGTGCTTGCAAAAGGAAACTGCCGCAGCGCATGAAGTGCTGCGGCAGTTTTCATATCCACTCTCGCCGTGTGGGGCTCAGAGCGCCACGCCGTGGCGCGCCGCGAGGTCGGTGAAGAACTGCCACGCCACCCGGCCCGAGCGGGCACCGCGCGTGGCCTGCCATTCGATGGCCTCGGCCCGCAGTTCCTCCTCGGCGACGCTCAGCCCGTGGGCCGCGCAATAGCCCCGGATCATCTCGAGATATTCGTCCTGCGAGCAGGGATGGAAGCCTAGCCAGAGCCCGAACCGGTCCGACAGCGAGACCTTCTCCTCGACGGCCTCGGAGGGGCTGATCGCGGTCGAGCGCTCGTTCTCGATCATGTCCCGCGGCATCAGATGCCGCCGGTTCGAGGTGGCATAGAGGATGACATTCTCGGGCCGCCCCTCGATCCCGCCATCCAGAACGGCCTTCAGCGACTTGTAATGCTGATCGTCGTGGCTGAACGACAGGTCGTCGCAGAACAGGATGAACCGGAACGGCGCGCCGCGCAGATGCTTGAGCAGCCGCTGGACGGACGGCAGATCCTCGCGGCTCAGCTCGACGATCTTGAGCGGCAGGCCCTTGGCCACGACCGCCGCATGGATCGCCTTGACGAGGCTCGACTTGCCCATGCCGCGCGAGCCCCAGAGCAGCGCGTTGTTCGCAGGCAGCCCGCGGGCGAAATGCTCGGTATTGTCGAGCAGGATGTCGCGCGCCCGGTTCCCCCCCACCAGAAGCGAGAGATCGACCCGGGCAACCCGCGGCACCGGCTCCAGCCGGTCGGGCGCCGTATGCCAGGCGAAGGCATCCACCGCCGAGAAGTCCGGGGCAGGCATCGGCGGCGGGCTCATCCGTTCGAGCGCTGCCGCGATGCGCTCCAGGGCGTCGTCGCTCATGCCTTGCCGTCCTCTTCCTCGTCCTCGAACCACAGCCCCTGCGCCCGCAGTTCCGCCTCGCGCTTCCGTTCGATCCGACGGATGAGGATGATCGAGATCTCGTAGAGCGGATAGACCGCGCCGAAGAGGATCAGCTGGGACATCATGTCCGGCGGCGTCGCGAAGGCCGCCACGATCAGAATCAGCACGATGGCATATTTGCGCATCGCGGCGAGCCCGCGCGCGGTCACGAGCCCCGCCTTGCCCATCAGCGTGAGCAGGACCGGAAGCTGGAAGCAGAGACCGAAGGCCAGGATGAAGGTCGTGGTCAGCGCCAGATACTGCTCCATCGAGCCCTGGAACACCACGCCGGCGAGCGGCATCGTGCCGTCCTCCCGGACAGCACCCGGCTGCTCGGTCATGAACTGCTGGAAGCCCAGGAAGAAGTCGAAGGCGATGGGCAGCACGATGTAGAAGGCGAAGACGCCGCCCAGCAGGAACATCAGCGGCGAGGCCACGAGGAACGGCAGGAAGGCCGACTTCTCGTTGCGATAGAGCCCCGGCGCCACGAAGCGCCACATCTGCCATGCGATGACCGGGAAGGACAGGATGATGCCGCCCATCACCGAGATGCGGATGGCCACGAAGAAGCCTTCCTGCAGCTTGATGAGGATCAGCGAGCAATCCTGACCCCGCGCGTTCAGCGCGTCGCAGATCGGGTGCGTGAGGAAGTTGAAGATCGGGTTCCAGACCGTGAAGGCGGCCAGCATCGCGACCAGGAAGGCCGCGAGCGAGATCAGGATCCGGTTCCGCAACTCTGCCAGATGCTCGACCAGCGGAGCACTGGAACTGTCGATGTCGTCTCGGCTGTCGCGGCTCATGCGTCACTCTTGGGGTCGGCCGGCGTGCGGGACGCGGCCTCGGGGTCCGCCGCCGCAGGAGCCTGCGGCACCGGGGCAGCCGGCTGGGACGTGGGCGGAGCGGTCACGGCAGCGGCGCCTGCGCCCTGCTGGGCCTGCGCGGCCGGGATGCTGCTCGCCTGAGCGGCCGGCTTCGGCGCGCCCTGCTGCGGCTTCATCGGGTCCCATTTCTCGAACCGGTCCGCCGCCTGTTTCATCGCATCGAGGCCCATGCTGCGCGGCGAGGTCACGTTCTTGACGTCCTTCACCACGTCCTTGACGCCGGTCTCGTCCGCAGCCGCCTCCATCGCGCGCTGGAACTCGCGCGCCATGTTGCGGGCCTTGGCTGTCACACGTCCGAGGGTGCGGAACATCTCGGGCAGGTCCTTGGGACCCACCACGACCAGCGCCACCACGCCGATGACGAGCAGCTCGCTCCAGCCGATGTCGAACATCGGGGGCCAGTCAGACTTTGTCGCGCTCGGAGGCGTGCGTCACGTCGCGCGTCGTCTCGGGGCGGTTCTCGATCTCGGCCGTCTCTTCCTTGATGCCTTTCTTGAAGGCATTGATCCCCTTGCCAACCTCGCCCATGAGCGAGCTGACCTTGCCGCGCCCGAACAGCACGAGCACCACCACCGCAATGAGCAGCAGGCCGGGCAAACCGATATTGTTGAGCATCTCGCGTCTCCTGCGGCCGACATGCGGCCTCGCTTCGTCACTGCCCCTAGTTATTGGTTCGCGCCCCCGGATCAAAGACCCTTTCGCGCCGCCTCCGCGTTTTTTGTCCCGGGGCTTGCGCTGCGACAAGCATACGCCGCGGCGCGCAGCTGCCGGAACCGGCCGCCATCGGGGCTCAGCGGCGGGCGGGAAAGACGAAGCAGCGGTCGCGTCGGATCATCAGCCAGAGGGCGGTGCCGGGCTTCGGCAGGAAGACGTTCGGCACCGAGGCCGTCAGGCGCGAGCCGTCGCTGTCCATCACGAATTCGACAAGGCTCTCGCGGCCCAGAAACCGCGCCCGCACCACCCGGCCACGGGCGGGCGTGCCCTCGGCGGGGGTGGGGTTGGGCCCGCGTCCGTTGCGGTCGAAGTCGATCTTCAGATGCTGCGGACGGATCACGATCTCGACCTCGGCGCCGTCGGCATGGCCGGGGGTGAGGAACTCGCCGAAGGGCGTCCGGGTCAGGGCGCCGCGCGAGGTGCCGCGGATCACGTTGATGTCCGAGAAGAAGGCGGCCGCCGCCCGGTCGGCCGGCGCATTGTAGATGTTGTAGGGCGAGCCGCGCTGCACGATCCGCCCGGCGCGCATCAGCAGGATCTCGTCGGCCATCCGCAGCGCCTCGTCGGGCTCGTGCGTGACAAGGAGGACCGCCGCCCCTTCCTCCTTCAGGATCTCGAGCGTCGTGTCGCGGATCCCGTCGCGGAGCCGGTTGTCGAGCCCCGAGAAGGGCTCGTCCATCAGCATGACCCGCGGCCGGGGGGCGAGCGCGCGCGCCAGCGCCACCCGCTGCTGCTCGCCGCCCGAAAGCTGGTGGGGATGTTTCGCCCCGTAGCCCACCAGATTGACCCGCTCGAGCAGTTCGGCCACCCGGCGGTCGCGCTCGTCGCGCCCGCTCCGCAGCCCGAAGGCCACGTTCTGCGCGACGGTGAGATGCGGAAACAGCGCGAAATCCTGAAACATGAGCCCCACCGACCGCGCCTCGGGCGGCTGGAACAGGCTTCCGTCCGAGACGGGCTGGCCGTCGAAGGCGATGCGCCCCCGGTCCGGGCGCTCCACGCCTGCGATCATGCGCAGCGTCGTGGATTTGCCGCAGCCCGAGGGGCCGAGCAGGCAGGCCACCTGCCCCGCCGCCACATCGAGCGACACGTCATCGACGACAGGTGTGCCCCCGAAGGCGCGCGACAGATGCTCGACCTTCAGGCGTGGGGGGCTGGCGGGAGACTGGGGCACGCTTGATCCGCTTGGTTCGCTCGGGGCAGGTTCTGGCGGCATTCGCGGCCCGGATCAAGCCTCCGGGCCGCGGCTGTCTCAGACGGTGAGGTTGGTGCCGCCGCCGTCGACGAGCAGGTTCTGGCCCACGATGAAGCGGGCGTGCTCCGAGCAGAGGAAGGCGCAGGCGGCGCCGAAATCCTCGGCCCGGCCGTAGTGGCGCGTGGGGATGCTGGCCGCCCGCTGCGCACGGGCCTCCTCGCGCGTGATGCCCTGCGCCTTCATCGCATTGCGGTCGAGCGCCTCGGCCCGGTCGGTGTCATGGATGCCCGGCAGCAGGTTGTTGATGCAGACGCCGTGCTGCGCCACCTGCCGCGAGGTGCCCGCCACATAGCCCGTGAGCCCCGTGCGCGCCGAGTTCGACAGGCCGAGCGCCGGGATCGGCGCACGCACCGACTGCGAGGTGATGTTGACGACGCGGCCCCAGCCGCTCTCGATCATCGCCGGCAGCAGCGCGGTCATCAGCGCGATGGGCGTCAGCATGTTGGCATCGAGCGCCCGGATGAAATCGTCGCGCGTCCAGTCCGACCAGATGCCGGGCGGAGGGCCGCCCGCGTTGGTCACGAGGATGTCGACCGCGCCCGCGGCCTCGAGCACCCGCGCCCGCCCCTCTTCCGAGACGATGTCTGCCGCCACCGTGGTCACGTTCGCGCCGAACCGCTGCCGCAGGTCCTCGGCCGCCGCCTCGAGCGCCTCGGCGCCGCGCGCGTTCATCACCAGATCGACACCGGCCTCGGCCAGAGCCGCCGCGCAGCCGAGGCCCAGCCCCTTGGACGAGGCGCAGACCAGTGCCCGGCGACCGCGAATACCCAGATCCATTGTCATCTCTCCCATGCATCGTTTCCCGCCCGGCTTAGCAGCCCTGATCCGTGATCGAAACCCGGAACGGGCGCAGGCGCTGCGCGCCGCCCGCCCGCTGCGACAGCGGGCGCTCAGGACGCGCTTTCCAAGCCGCGGGCCAGCGGCTATATCGCGCCCATGCTGGACCAGTCGAACCGCCCCGCCCTGCCTCCCGAGATTGCCCGCCGCCGGACCTTCGCGATCATCTCGCATCCGGACGCCGGCAAGACGACTCTGACCGAGAAGTTCCTGCTCTTCGGCGGCGCGATCCAGATGGCGGGTCAGGTCCGGGCCAAGGGCGAGGCGCGGCGCACGCGCTCGGACTTCATGGCGCTGGAGAAGGAGCGCGGGATCTCGGTCTCGGCCTCGGCCATGAGCTTCGACTTCAGCCAGTGGCGCTTCAACCTCGTCGACACGCCCGGCCACTCGGACTTCTCGGAAGACACCTACCGCACGCTGACGGCGGTCGATGCGGCGATCATGGTGATCGACGGCGCCAAGGGCGTGGAAAGCCAGACCCGCAAGCTCTTCGAGGTCTGCCGCCTGCGCGACCTGCCGATCCTGACCTTCTGCAACAAGATGGACCGGGAGAGCCGCGACACGTTCGAGATCATCGACGAGATCCAGTCGAACCTCGCCATCGACGTGGCGCCCGCCTCCTGGCCCATCGGCATGGGGCGCGACTTCCTCGGCTGCTACGACATCCTGCACGACCGGCTGGAGCTCATGGACCGGGCCGACCGGAACCGGGTGGCGGAATCGATCAAAATCGAGGGGCTCGACGATCCGAAGCTCGCCCAGCATGTCCCGGCCGAGCAGCTCGAGAAGCTCCGCGAGGAGCTCGAGATGGCGCGCGCCCTCCTGCCCGCCTTCGACCGGCAGAGCTTCCTCGAAGGCCACCTCACGCCGATCTGGTTCGGCTCGGCGATCAACTCCTTCGGCGTGAAGGAGCTGATGAGCGGCATGGGCGAATTCGGCCCCGAGCCGCAGATCCAGAAGGCGGCCGAGCGCGGCATCGCCCCCGAGGAGACGCCGGTGACGGGCTTCGTCTTCAAGGTGCAGGCCAACATGGATCCCAAGCACCGCGACCGGGTGGCCTTCGTGCGCCTGGCCTCGGGCCATTTCGAGCGCGGGATGAAGCTCCTTCATGTCCGCTCGAAGAAGCCCATGGCGGTGACGAACCCCGTGCTCTTCCTCGCCGCCGACCGCGAGCTTGCCGAGGAGGCCTGGGCGGGCGACATCATCGGCATTCCGAACCACGGCCAGCTCCGCATCGGCGACGCGCTCACCGAGGGCGAAAGCCTGCGCTTCACCGGCATCCCCTCCTTCGCGCCCGAACTTCTGCAGGGCGTGCGGGCGGGCGATCCGATGAAGGCCAAGCATCTGGAAAAGGCGCTGATGCAGTTCGCCGAGGAAGGTGCTGCCAAGGTCTTCAAGCCGATGATCGGCTCGGGCTTCATCGTGGGCGTGGTGGGCGCGCTGCAGTTCGACGTGCTGGCCAGCCGGATCGAGCTGGAATATTCGCTGCCCGTGCGGTTCGAAGGCTCGCAATTCACCTCGGCGCGCTGGGTGATGGGGCCGAAGGCGGCTGTCGAAGCCTTCGTCAACGTGAACAAGGGCCATATCGCCCATGACAGCGACGGCGATCTCGTCTATCTCACCCGCCTGCAATGGGACATCGACCGCGTGAGCCGCGACCATCCGGAGGTCCGGCTGACGGCCACCAAGGAAATGATGGTCTGATCCGCGGGCCGGAGCGCCGCGCGGCACCTCGCCCGCGGCCGCCGCTCCGGGCCCGGAACCGCGGCCCGGACGAGACAGGCACCGCCAAAAAGGCGCAAATGCAGGCCGAACCTTGACCCTCGGAGCAATTTGAGCTAAGGCCGCCCGAGGCCATGAGGGCCGAAAGACGCCGGGACGCCCGGACCATCAGCGTCCCCTTGAGTACCATGCGGTCCGATACCGCATTGACAGGATGCTAATGACCAAGTTCTCCGACCTCGCGCTGGATCCCCGCGTGCTGAAGGCCGTGCAGGAAGCCGGCTACGAAACGCCCACCCCGATCCAGGCGCAGGCCATCCCGCATGCGCTGGAAGGCAAGGACGTGCTGGGCATCGCCCAGACCGGCACCGGCAAGACCGCCAGCTTCACGCTGCCCATGATCACCATCCTCGGCAAGGGCCGCGCCCGCGCCCGGATGCCGCGCAGCCTCGTGCTCTGCCCGACGCGCGAGCTCGCAGCCCAGGTGGCCGAGAATTTCGACATCTACGCCAAACATTCCAAGCTCTCGAAGGCGCTGCTGATCGGCGGCGTCTCCTTCACCGAGCAGGACAAGCTGATCGACCGCGGCGTGGACGTGCTGATTGCCACCCCGGGCCGGCTCCTCGACCATTTCGAACGCGGCAAGCTGCTGCTCACCGGCGTGCAGATCATGGTGGTGGACGAGGCCGACCGGATGCTCGACATGGGCTTCATCCCGGATATCGAGCGCATCTTCTCGTTGACGCCCTTCACGCGCCAGACGCTGTTCTACTCGGCCACCATGGCGCCCGAGATCGAGCGGATCACCAACACCTTCCTCACCGGCGCGGTGAAGATCGAGGTGGCGCGGCAGGCCACGACCTCCGAAACGATCGAGCAGAAGCTCATCCAGGTCACGCCCACGCGGAAAGAGCGCAGCTTCGCCGACAAGCGCGCGGTCCTGCGGGCGCTGATCCGGGCCGAAGGCGAGTCCTGCACCAACGCGATCATCTTCTGCAACCGGAAGATGGACGTGGACGTGGTGGCCAAGTCGCTGAAGCAGCACGGCTTCAACGCCTCGCCCATCCACGGCGATCTCGAGCAGTCGCAGCGGATGAAGACGCTCGACGGCTTCCGCGACGGGTCGCTGCACCTGCTCGTGGCCTCCGACGTGGCCGCGCGCGGGCTCGACATTCCGGCGGTAAGCCATGTGTTCAATTTCGACGTGCCGACCCATCCCGAGGATTACGTCCACCGCATCGGCCGGACGGGCCGCGCCGGCCGCAAGGGCAAGGCCTACACGATCGCCGTGCCCTCGGACGAGAAACATGTGACCGCCATCGAGAGCCTCGTGAAACAGGCCATCCCGCGCGGCGATCTGCCCGAGGGCTTCAGCCTCGAGGATCGTCCCGACCGGCCGGACCGTGACAGCGCGCGCGGCGAGCGGTCCGAACGCCCCGGGCGCAGCCGTCGCGGACGCGACCGCGACCGGCGCGAGGAGCCCCGGGCCGAGGCCGTGGAAGCCCCGGCCGTGGCCGTTCCCGAAGTGCGGGAGGTGGTGCGCGAGGAACGCAGCCCCCGCCGCGAGGAGCGTCGGGACGAGCGCCGCGAGGGCGGCAACAACCGCCGTGACCGCGACCGCGACCGCCGCGAGGAGCGCGTGGTGGGCATGGGCGACCATGTGCCGGACTTCCTGCTCCGCAGCTTCCGCATCCCGAGCCTTACCGCTGCCGACGACGAGGAGCCCGCCCACGAGGCCGAGGAAGAGATGCTGGCGGGCGACAGCGACGCCTGAGACCGCACAGGCCGGCACCTGTGCGTGCCGGCGTTGGCCCTCATCCTCCGGCCATTCCGGAAAGACCCGCCCCTCCTCTCACTCGCGGGCCGGGATCTTCCGGTCTGCGCCGAGGGACAGCCCGCCGCCCTGCGCACCTGCATCAGCGAAGCGCATCATCTGCTGCCCAGGACGATTCAACTGCCTTGCGAGTCGGAATCTCCCGATCTGCACCGCTGCCCTGCTGAGCCGGACGCGCCTCCATCGGCGGAATGCGTCATCCGGTCCGTGACACAATTCGACTGCCCTGCGCGCTGGACCCTCCGATCTGCACCGAAGGACGGCCCCGACGCCTTGCAGGCGTCCGTCCCAGTGCGAGGCGGCTCATCCGCACCGTGAAACGATTCGGCGCGCTGTGCGTTGGTCAGCATCCTCCGTTCAGAAAGGTGCTGCCATGATCCGCTTCACAGCCGTCCTGCCCCTCGCGGGCCTTCTCCTCCTTGCCGCCTGCGGCTCCAATGACACCGAGCGCGCAGCGACCGGCGCCCTGGGCGGCGCGGTCGTCGCGGGCCCGCCGGGCGCGCTGGTCGGCGGCGCGGCGGGCACGCTGGTCGACTGACCCCTTGCTGCGGCGGCCGGGGTGAGGCCTGTCGGCCTTCCTTGCGTCCGAAGCAGGTCCGGGGCGTCCGCAGGCCATCATTGTCGGACCATCCCGCGTCCGGGCCGACAGGTCCAACGAGAAAGGGCCGGCTTCCGCCGGCCCTTCCTTCTCTGGACAGCAGCGGTAGGCCTCAGCCTTCCATCAGCCGGCTGACGACAACCGTCACTTCCGGCTTCTTCCCGATCTCTTCCATCGCGACCTGACGCACCAGCCTGCGGATCGCCTCGTCGAGCTTGTCGTCGTCGCGCAGCACCTTGGCGCCCGCCCGACCGAGATAGTCCGACAGCTCCTCTTCCATCGTCTCCGACAGGGCCCGGCCGGTGCGGCCACGCTCAGGCAGGCCCATGAGCTCCACCCAGGCCTCGCCCAGGGGCGCGTCCTGCTCGTCGAGGATCACCGTCGTCAGCACGTGGCCGTTCAGCGCCATGCGGATCCGATCGCGGACCACGCCGTCGCGCGCCCCGATCAGCACCGAACCGTCGAGATAGGTCCGGCCGGTGTCGATATATTCCGCCACCTGCAGCCCGCGCGTCAGATCGACCATCATCCCGTTGGTGATGACGTCCGCCGTGATGCCCTTGGCCGATGCAACCCGCGCATGTTCGCGCAGATGGCGGTGCTCGCCATGCATCGGAACCAGCATCTCGGGCCACAGAAGCGTATGCACCTGCTCGAGATCCGGGCGGTTCGCGTGGCCCGAGACGTGATAGAGCCCGCCCGCATCGTCCACCACATCCACCCCCATCTCGGAGAAGGAGTTGACGATGCGCAGCACGCCGCGCTCGTTGCCGGGGATGGTCTTGGAGGAGAAGAGGAAGAGGTCGCCCTCCTTCATCTCGAGCCCCAGATATTTCCCGCGCGCGAGCTGGGCCGAGGCCGCGCGCCGCTCGCCCTGACTGCCGGTCACGATCAGCATCAGGTTCTGGCGCGGGATCTCGGCCGCCTCCTCGGGGCTCACCACGGCGGGGAAGCTCGTCAGCACGCCGCTCTCCTGCGCCGCCGTCACCATGCGGCGCATGGCGCGACCCAGAAGGCAGATCGAGCGATCCGCCGCGGCCGCAGCCTCGGCCAGCGTCTTCAGCCGCGCCACGTTCGAGGCGAAGGTGGTGGCCACCACCATGCCGCGCGCGCCCGCGATCAGCGCCTTCAGCGGGTCGCCCAGCGTCGCCTCCGACCGGCCGGGATGGAGCGAGAAGACGTTGGTCGAATCGCACATCAGCGCCTTCACCGGCCGCTCGGCCGCGATGGCGCGGAAGGTCTCATCCGCCCAGGGCTCGCCCACCACCGGCGAGCGGTCGAGCTTGAAATCGCCCGAATGGACGATCCGGCCCGCGGGCGTGTCGATCACCAGCGCCGAGCTTTCGGGGATCGAGTGCGAGACGGGCACGAACTGCACCTCGAAGGGGCCGGCCTCGACCACCTCGGGGCGCGCGCCCACGATGGTGATCTGGTCGGCGGGCAGCCCGTGCTCCTCGAACTTCAGCCGCCCGATGGTCCCGGTGAAGCGGCGGGCATAGACCGGCGCCTTCAGCCGCGGCCACAGATGGCCGAGCGCGCCGATATGGTCCTCATGCGCATGGGTGATGAAGATCGCCTCGATCCGATCCTGACGCTCTTCGAGCCAGGAGATGTCGGCCATGATGAGATCGACGCCGGGCGTCGTCTCCATGTCCGGGAACGTCACGCCGAGGTCGACCACGATCAGCCGCTCGCGTCCCTCCGGCCCGTAGCCGTAGACGTAGCAGTTCATTCCGATCTCGCCCGCTCCGCCGAGCGGCAGATAGATCAGCCGGTTTGCACTCATTCCAGATCCTTGTTGTACTGGTGGATCAGGACGAGACCCTGCATGGTCAGATCGTCCTCGACCCTGTCGAACAGATTGAATCCCTGGTCGAATAAGGGTGCCAGGCCCCCTGTAGCGATGACCTTCATCGGGGCGTCCCGCTCGAGCCGGATCTGGCGAACGATACCCTCGACGAGGCCGATGTAGCCCCAATACACCCCGGACTGGATACAGGCCACCGTATTCGTGCCGATGGCCTGCTGGGGTTTCGTCACATCGACATGCGGCAGCGCGGCCGCGGCCATGTGCAGCGCCTCGAGGCTGAGATTGACCCCCGGCGCGATGACGCCGCCGATATAGGCCCCGTCCGCATCCACCACGTCGAAGGTGGTGGCGGTGCCGAAATCCACCACGATCAGGTTGCCGCCGTGGAAATGGTAGCCCGCGACCGTGTTCACCAGCCGGTCGGGCCCGACGGTCGTGCCCTGATCCACGCGCGGCGCGACGGGCAACCGGCACTCGGGCTTGCCCACCACCAGCGGACGGCAGTCATAGTAGCGGTTGCAGAGGACGCGGAGGTTGAACACCACCCGCGGCACGGTCGAGGAGATCACCGCCTCGCTGATGCGCGCCTCGATCTTCGTGAGGCTCAGCAGGGTGGAGAGCCAGACGTGATATTCGTCCGCGGTGCGCTTGTGGTCGGTCGCGATGCGCCAGGTGGCGAGGAACTGCGTGCCGTCCCAGATCGAGAAGACCGTGTTCGTATTGCCGCAGTCGATCGCCAGAAGCATCGCTTCTCCTTCAGAAGAACACTTCGGCCGCGGGGATCGCCACGCGGCCGCTTCCCGTCTTCAACACCAAAGCGCCGTGGGCGTCTACCGTCTCGAACATCCCCTCGCGCAGCTCGCGACCCGTCCGCGCCCGGATCTGCTCGCCCAGACGCGCCGCATGGGCGAGCCACGCCTCGCGCGTCGGCCCGAACCCCAGCCGGGTGAAGCTCTCCTCGCGCCGGGCATAGGCCGGAGCCAGCGCCTCGAGGAAGGTCTCGGGCGCCACGCGCACGCCGGTCTCGGCCAGAAGGCTGACCGGCCGCACCGCGCCCGGCTCCACCTCGGCCGGATCGGGGGCGGCGATCAGGTTCACGCCGATGCCGATGGCCAGATGCTGCACGCGCCCCCCCTGCCCGAGGCTTTCCAGCAGGATGCCCGCGAGCTTGCCGCCGTTCAGCAGCACGTCGTTCGGCCATTTCAGCGAGAAGGCCTCCGGCAGGCCGGTCAGCGCCACGCAGGCATCGCGCAGCGCGAGCGCCGCCACGAAGGAGCGCAGCGCCACCACTTCCGGCGGCTCGGTCGGATGGAGGAGATGCGTGCCGTAGAAATTGCCGCGCCGCGAGCTCCAGGGCCGGCCGCGCCGCCCCCGGCCCGCCGTCTGCTCGGCGGCGACAATCCAAGCGGGGCCGCTCAGGCTTGCAGCCAGGCGAGCCGCCACCGCATTGGTGGAATCGACGGAATCGAGGGCGTGGCGCGCCACGCCCTCCGGCCAGGGGTCAGCGGACAAGCGTCTCGGCCGCCAGCGCCGCCAGGGGCTCGAGCCCGAACATGTTGATGACGCCGAGCACGTTGATGGCGGCGGCCGCCATCAGCATGGTCCATTGCACCCCGCCCATCCGGCTCTCGACCGGCTCGCCGTCCTTGCCGAAGTACATGTAGTAGACGATGCGCATGTAGTAATAGGCGCCGATCACCGCCGCGAGCACGGTCAGCACCGCAAGCCACGCCATTCCGGCGCTGACGGCGGCCTTCAGGATGTAGAACTTGGCGAAGAAGCCGATGAAGGGCGGCACGCCGGCGAGGCTGAACATCAGCACGAGCACCGCCAGAGCCTTCAGCGGCTCGCGCTTGGCGAACATGTTCAGGCTGTCGATGCTGGTGACGGGCCGGCCGTCCTTCTCCATCGACAGGATGAAGGCGAAGGTGCCCACGTTCATGGTGACGTAGATCGCCATGTAGAGAAGCATCGCCTGCACGCCCGCAGCCGTGCCGGCCGCGAGGCCCACCAGCGCGTAGCCCATGTGGCCGATCGAGGAATAGGCCATCAGACGCTTGATGTCGCGCTGGCCGATGGCCGCCACCGAGCCGAGGAACATCGAGGCCACGGCGAGCGCCGCCAGCACCTGACGCCAGTCCATCGGGATGCCGCCGAAGGCGTCATGCACCGTGCGGGCAATGAGCGCGATGGCCGCGACCTTGGGCGCGGTCGAGAAGAAGGCCGTCACCGGGGTCGGCGAGCCCTCGTAGACGTCCGGCGTCCACATGTGGAACGGCGCGGCCGAGACCTTGAAGGCGAGGCCCGAGAGCATGAAGACGAGGCCGAACAGAAGCCCCAGCGGCACGCCCTCGTTCACCGTGGCAAGGATGCCCGAGAAGAGCGTCGTGCCGGCAAAGCCGTAGACCAGCGAGGCGCCGTAGAGCAGGAGGCCCGACGACAGCGCGCCCAGCACGAAATATTTCATGCCGGCCTCGGTCGACTTGACCGAGTCGCGCCGCAGCGAGGCCACGACATAGAGCGCGAGGCTCTGAAGCTCGAGACCCATGTAGAGCGCGATCAGATCGCCCGCCGACACCATCATCATCATGCCGGTGACCGACAGGGCCACGAGGATCGGGAATTCGAACCGCCCGAGGTCGCGGCGCTGCATGTACTCCTGCCCGAGAAGCAGCACGGCCGCCGCCGAAGCGAGGATCGTGACCTTGGCGAAGCGCGCGAACGGATCCTCGATGAACATGCCGCCGAAGGCGGTGCGCGCACCCGAGCCGCCGAAGCCGATCCAGAGCGCGAGGAACAGCATCAGGCCCGCAAAGACCCAGGTCATGACCGGCGTCAGCCGGTCCTTGCCGCCATAGACACCGGCCATCAGGCCCAGCATGGCCGAGATGGCGAGCACCATCTCGGGAAGGACGGTCGAGAAGTCAGCGGAGGTCATCGTGCGTCCCTCATTCCATGGCCAGCCGCGTGCCTGCCTCGAGGGCGGCGGTCGCGGACTGGTAGTCGGTCGTCAGACGGGCCACCGAGGGCCCGATGATGTCGGTGACGAGGCTCGGATAGACGCCGAGCAGCAGCGTCATGGCCACGAGCGGGGCGAAGATCGCCTTCTCGCGCCGGTCCATGTCGCGGATCGTGCGCAGCGCCTCTTTCACGAGCTCGCCAAACACCACCCGCCGGTAGAGCCAGAGGCCATAGGCGGCCGAGAGGATCACGCCGCTCGTCGCAACCATCGCCACCCAGGTATTGACCTGGAAGATGCCGACGAGGGTCAGGAACTCGCCGATGAAGCCCGAGGTGCCCGGCAGGCCCACGTTCGCCATGGTGAAGAACATGAAGATCAGCGCATAGGCCGGCATCCGGTTCACGAGGCCGCCGTAGGCGTCGATCTCGCGGGTGTGCATCCGGTCATAGATCACGCCCACACAGAGGAAGAGCGCGCCCGAGATGAAGCCGTGGCTCAGCATCTGGAAGATGGCCCCGTCGACGCCCTGCTGGTTGGCGGCGAAGATGCCCATGGTGACATAGCCCATGTGCGCGACCGACGAATAGGCGATCAGCTTCTTCATGTCCGACTGGGCCAGCGCCACGAGCGAGGTGTAGACGATCGCGATGGCGGACATCCAGAAGACGAGCGGCGACAGGAGCTCCGATCCGATCGGGAACATCGGCAACGAGAAGCGCAGGAAGCCGTAGCCGCCCATCTTCAGCAGGATCGCTGCGAGCACCACAGACCCCGCCGTCGGCGCCTGAACGTGGGCGTCGGGCAGCCAGGTGTGCACCGGCCACATCGGCATCTTCACGGCGAAGCTCGCGAAGAAGGCGAGGAACAGCAGCGTCTGCAGACCGCCCACGATCTGGAAGCCCGCAAGCGTCAGCGTGCCCGAGGAGAATTCGTGGCTGAGCAGCGTCGGGATGTCGGTCGTGCCCGCGTCGTAATACATCGCGATCATCGCGATCAGCATCAGGACCGAGCCCAGGAACGTGTAGAGGAAGAACTTGAAGGCCGCGTAGATTCGGTCCTTGCCGCCCCAGATCCCGATGATGAGGAACATCGGAATGAGCCCTGCCTCGAAGAAGAGGTAGAAGAGCACGAGATCGAGCGCGCAGAACACGCCCAGCATCAGCGTCTCGAGGATCAGGAAGGCGATCATATATTCCTTCACCCGCGTCTCGACCTCCCAGGCCGAGGCGATGGTGAGCGGCATGAGGAAGGTGGTCAGCATCACGAAGAGGATCGAGATGCCGTCCACGCCCATCTTGTACTGCAGGCCCGCGATCCAGTCGTAGCTTTCGACGAACTGGAAGCCCGTGTCCTGCGGATCGAAGCCCGCCAGCAGGAAGAGCGAGACGAGGAAGGTCGCCGAGGTGGCGAGCAGCGCCAGCCACTTCGCGTTCCGCTGCGCGGCCGCGTCATCGCCCCGCAGGAACAGCGCCATGATGAGCGCCGCCACCAGCGGGATGAAGGTGATGATCGACAGCAGGTTTTCCATCAGTGCGCGCCCCCCGTGAGCGTCATCCAGGTAATGAGGATCGCGATGCCGAGGAACATGGCGAAGGCGTAGTGGAAGATGTAGCCGGACTGGACGCGGCCCGCGAGCCGGGTCAGCGCCGGGATGATCCCGAGCGCGATCCCGTTGATCGTGCCGTCGATCACCGTCCCGTCGCCGCGCTTCCAGAAGAAGCGGCCGAGGAAGCGGGCCGGGCGGACGAAGATCACGTCATAGAGCTCGTCGAAGTACCACTTGTTCAGCAGGAACAGGTAGAGCGGGCGCTGGCTCCGCGCGAGGGCCGCCGGCAGGGCGGGCTTCGCGATGTAGAAGATCCAGGCCGTGCCGAGACCGATCAGCATTGCCACGAAGGGCGAGACCTTGACCCAGACCGGGGCGTGGTGCGCCTCGTCCATGACATGGTTCTCGGGCCCCATGTAGATGGCGCCGATCGGGCCCAGGGCCGCGACCTCGGCATGGGCTTCCGCCTCGCCCGCCTCCGGCGCCTCGCCGGCACCGGCCAGATTGCCGGCTTCGGGCAGCGCCTCGTCGGCGGTCACGGTCGCCTCGGCAGCCGGCTCGGCCGCGTGCTCGGCCGCCGCTTCGGCGTGGGACTCGCCCTCCTCCGAGGCTTCCGCATGGTGCGGGATGCCGAACCAAGTCGCGACCTTGTTGTGGTCTCCGAAGAAGGAATTGTACCAGATCATCCCCGAGAAGGCCGCGCCGAGCGCCAGAACCCCGAGCGGGATCAGCATGACGGTCGGGCTCTCGTGGGCATGCTCGTGGGCGTGATGGTCGCCCCGCTCCTTGCCGAAGAAGGTCAGGAAGATGAGCCGCCAGGAATAGAAGCTGGTGAAGCAGGCGGCCACGACCAGCAGCCAGAAGGCGTAGCCCGAGCCGACCCAGGCGCTCTCGATGATCGCATCCTTCGACAGGAAGCCCGCAAAGCCGATGTGGGTCAGCGGTATGCCCACGCCCGTGATGGCGAAGGTGCCGATCATCATGGCCCAGAAGGTCAGCGGGATCTTCGAGCGGAGGCCGCCGTAGTTCCGCATGTCCTGCTCGTGGTGCATCGCATGGATGACCGAGCCCGCGCCGAGGAACAGCATCGCCTTGAAGAAGGCGTGGGTGAAGAGGTGGAACATGGCCGCCGAATAGACGCCCACGCCGGCCGCCACGAACATGTAGCCGAGCTGCGAGCAGGTCGAATAGGCGATCACGCGCTTGATGTCGTTCTGCACGAGGCCCACGGTCGCCGCGAAGAAGGCGGTGGTGGCGCCGACGACCACGATCATGGTCTTGGCGTCGGGGGCGAATTCGTAGAGCGGCGACATACGGCAGACGAGGAACACGCCCGCGGTCACCATGGTGGCGGCGTGGATCAGCGCGGACACCGGGGTCGGACCTTCCATCGCATCCGGCAGCCAGGTGTGCAGCCCGAGCTGGGCCGACTTGCCCATGGCGCCGATGAAGAGGAGGACGCCGATCAGGTTGGCCGCGTTCCACTCCGTCCAGAGGAAGGTGAGGTTCGTCTGGGCAAGCTCGGGGCCGGCCGCGAACACATCGTCGAAGCGGATGGAATCCACCAGGAAGAACAGCGCCATGATGCCGAGCGCGAAGCCGAAGTCGCCCACGCGGTTCACGACGAAGGCCTTGATCGCGGCGGCATTTGCCGAGGGCTTGCGATAGTAGAAGCCGATGAGCAGGTAGGAGGCCACGCCCACGCCTTCCCAGCCGAAGAACATCTGGACGAGGTTGTCCGACGTCACCAGCGTGAGCATGGCGAAGGTGAAGAACGACAGATAGGCGAAGAAGCGCGCCCTGTAATGCTCGTGGTGGTTCCAGTTGTCGTCGTGCGCCATGTAGCCGAAGGAATAGAGGTGCACGAGCGCCGAGACGGTGTTCACCACGACCAGCATGATGGCCGTGAGCCTGTCCACGCGGATCGCCCATTCGGTCGAGAGCGAGCCGCTCTCGATCCAGCGCAGCAGAACGACCTGATACATCTCGCCGTCGAAGCCGAGGAAGATGATCCAGGACAGCAGCGCGGCGAGGAAGACGAGCGCGGTCGCGATGACCTGCCCTGCCCGCTCGCCGATGAGGCGCCAGCCGAAGCCGCAGATCAGGGCGCCGAGAAGCGGCGCCAGGAGGATGATCGTTGCCATGTGCCTCAGCCCTTCATCACGTTGACGTCTTCGACGTCGATGGTGCCGCGGTTGCGGAAGAAGGTGACGAGGATCGCGAGCCCGATGGCGGCCTCGGCCGCGGCCACGGTCAGCACGAACAGCGTGAACACCTGCCCCGTCAGGTCGCCGAGGAAGCTCGAGAAGGCCACAAGGTTGATGTTCACCGCGAGCAGCATGAGCTCGATGGACATCAGGATCACGATCACGTTCTTCCGGTTCAGGAAGATGCCGAAGATCCCGATCACCAGCAGCGCGGCCGATACCGTCAGATAATGCTCAAGTCCCACCATTCTCGTCCCTCCGGCTCACCGCCCGTCCTTTCCTCGTCCCGGCGACCGGTCCGCGCAGAGCGCAGACCCCGGCCCCCGGGTCTTCCGCCCGCAGACCCCGCGAGGGGGTCCGCACCACGGTCTGTTGTTCAGGCTCCGGGGAGCCCCGTCCGGCGCAGCCTCAGAGGCCCTGACCCGGCTTCACGTCCTTCAGCTCCATCGCCTTCGCGGGATCGCGCCACATCTGCGCCAGCACGTTCTGGCGCTTGACGTCACGGCGCTCGCGCAGCGTGAGCAGGATCGCCCCCACCATGGCCACGAGCAGGATCAGCCCGGCGGTCTGGAAGAGGTAGAGATACTTGTCGTAGATCAGCAGGCCGAGCGCGCGGCTGTTCTCGATCTGGCTCGGATCGGGCGTCACCGCCTGACGCATCGCCGGCGCGCCTTCGGCCGTGACCCAGGCGCCGATCCCCATCGAGAGCTGCAGCAGGATCACGATCCCGATCAGGGCCGCGACCGGCACATAGCGCACCATCTCGGACTTCAGCGCCTCGAAGTCGACGTCGAGCATCATGACGACGAAGAGGAACAGCACGGCCACCGCGCCGACATAGACGATAACCAGCAGCATCGCCACGAACTCGGCGCCCAGCAGCACGAACATCCCGGCCGAGCTGAGGAAGACGAGGATCAGCCACAGCACGGCATGAACCATGTTGCGCTGCGTCACCACCATGAGCGCGGCGAAGACCGCGGGCACGGCGAAACAGTAGAAGGCCACGTCGGCGACACTCATTCGTCTGTCTCCTCGAACTCGGCAAAGACGCTCTGGGCCACGTCCAGCGCCTTCTGCATGGCGGGCACGCCGCCGAATAGGCTCATCTGCCAGATCACCTCGGCGATCTCGCGCTTGGTGGCCCCCGCCGCCAGCGCATGGCGGATCGTGAGCCGGATCTGAGGCTCGGCATGGGCGCCGAGCACGGTGAGGGCAGCCAGCGTGACCAGAAGCCGGGTCTTGGCATCCAGCCCTTCCCGGTTGAAGGTCTTGCCGAACCACATCTCCATCACGTCCTTGGGCATGGTGGGGATGAGCTTCTCGAAGTCCTTCACCTGGAAATGCTCAAGGGCCGGATTGAACGAGCGGGCCATCTCCTGGCCCTGCTCGATCATCGCCTTGAACATCTTCGCCAGCTCGTCGCTCATCTGTAGGGCGCATCCAGTTCGAGATTGCGGGCGATCTCGGCTTCCCAGCGCGCGCCGTTCTCGAGCAGCCGGTCCTTGTTGTAGAACAGCTCCTCGCGCGTCTCGGTCGAGAATTCGAAGTTCGGCCCTTCCACGATCGCATCAACCGGGCAGGCTTCCTGACAGAAGCCGCAGTAGATGCATTTCGTCATGTCGATGTCGTAGCGCGTGGTGCGGCGGCTGCCGTCCTCGCGCGGTTCGGCGTCGATGGTGATGGCCTGCGCCGGGCAGACCGCCTCGCAGAGCTTGCAGGCGATGCAGCGTTCCTCGCCGTTCGGATAGCGGCGCAGCGCATGTTCGCCGCGGAAGCGGGGCGACAGCGGCCCCTTCTCGTGCGGGTAGTTCACCGTATGCTTGGGCGCGAAGAAATACTTCATGCCGAGGCCGAAGCCCTTGATGAAGTCGAGCAGCAGGAAATACTTCGCCGCCCGGCCGTAGTCGATTGCGCTTGTCTTGGCCATGTCAGCCTCCCATCGCCCAGCGGGCCCAGAAGCCGCCGAACACTTCGAATTTCGCAAGGAACGCCACCAGAACCACCCAGCCGAGGCTGAAGGGAAGGAAGACCTTCCAGCCGATCCGCATGAGCTGGTCGTAGCGGTAGCGCGGCACGATGGCCTTCACCATGGCGAAGAGGAAGAAGAAGAAGGCCATCTTCGCCACCATCCAGAACACGCCGTCGGGCAGTCCGGGGATGGGCGAGAGCCAGCCGCCGAAGAACAGCAGGCTCATCAGCGCGCACATTAGGAAGATGGCGATATATTCACCGGCCATGAACAGCAGGAACGGCGTCGAGCTGTATTCCACCTGGAAGCCCGCGACGAGTTCGGATTCCGCCTCCGGCAGGTCGAAGGGCGGGCGGTTCGTCTCGGCCAGCGCCGAGATGAAGAACAGCGCGACCATCGGCAGGTGCGGCAGCCAGTACCAGTTGAAGAGACCGAAGGCGCCGTCCTGTGCCTCGACGATATGGCTCAGGTTCATCGAGCCGGTCGAGATGATGATCCCGATGATGATGAGACCCAGCGAGACCTCGTAGGAGATCATCTGCGCGGCCGAGCGGAGGCTGCCCAGGAACGGATACTTCGAGTTCGACGCCCAGCCGCCCATGATGACGCCATAGACCTCGAGCGAGGAGGCGGCGAAGACGAAGAGGATCGCCACGTTGATGTCCGACAGCACCCAGCCCGGGCTGAAGGGGATCACGGCCCAGGCGAGCACGGCCAGCACGAAGGAGACGAGCGGCGCGAGGAAGAAGACCGGACGGTCCACGCCCGCCGGCACCACCACTTCCTTGAAGACATATTTGGCCGCATCCGCCACCGTCTGCAGCAGGCCGAAGGCGCCCACCACGTTCGGCCCGCGGCGCAGCTGCACCGCCGCCCAGATCTTCCGGTCGCCATAGACGAGGAACAGAAGCGAGATCATCACGAAGGCGATGACCAGAAGGCCCTGCGCCGCGATCGTGAGGATGATACCCATCCCGGAATTCATGAACTCACCCATGGCGCCTCGCATCCCTCATGCCGATCGTCATATCGTCGGTATTCCCTGTTCCCGGCAATCGCGCACCGTCACCTCGGCGTCGATCGTCTGCAGGCCGCGGGGCAGCGCGGCCGAAATGGTGTAAATCGCATCCCCTCGCCAAACGCCACCCCTCTCCGCGACATTTGTTCGCAGATGCCGGGCGAAGCCGTAACCGCGGATGAGCGTGTATTGGGCAGCCGCACAGCGGGCATAGGCCTCGACGTCCGGGATGCCCCGCGCGCCTTCCATCTCGATGAGGAATTCCACGAGATCCTCGTCGAGAAGCCGCGTCTCGATCCCCTTGTAGACCGGCGCGAACTCTTCTTCCGCGGCCGCAGCCTCGGGGGCCGCCTGCGGGCCGCAGGAGGCGAGGCCCGCCAGCGCGAGCCCGACCGGAAAGAGCACTGCCGGCCGCATCCCCTACTCCGCCGCGAGCGAGGGCTGGCCGCGCCGCGACGCGATGGCCGAGAGCTCGGCCATGAGCTGCGAGGCCCGCGCGATCGGGTTCGTCAGGTAGAAGTCCCGCACCGCAAGGCGGAAGTCGGCGGTGGCCGGATCGCGCAGCGGCAGTGGCTGCCACTCGCTCTCGGTCAGCTGGTCGATGCGGCCGAGATGCGGCACGGTCTCGACGAGCTTGCGGCGCAGTCCCGCCATCGTGTCCCAGGGCAGCGTCTGGCCCAGCTCGGCCGAGAGCGCGCGCAGGATCGCCCAGTTCTCCTTGGCCTCGCCCGGCGGGAAGCCCGCGCGGAAGGCGAGCTGCGGACGGCCCTCGGTGTTCACGAAAAGGCCGTTCTCCTCGGTATAGGCGGCGGCGGGCAGGATCACGTCGGCGCGGTGCGCGCCGCGGTCGCCGTGGCTGCCCTGATAGATCACGAACGGGCCCGCGCCGATCTCGACCTCGTCGGCGCCGAGGTTGTAGATCACCTCCGCGCCCTCGATGGCGGCGGAGAGCCCGCCCTCGGTCACGGCGCCCACATCCATCGCGCCCACGCGGGCGGCGGCGGTATGCAGCACGAGGAGCTTCACGCCCATCGTCTGGGCGAGCTTCATCGCCTGCGCCAGCACGGCCTCGCCGTCGGCCTCGGCCAGAGCGCCCTGCCCCACGATCACGAGGCCCGGCTTGCCGTCGGCGCCGGTCCGCTCGGCCTCGGCCACCAGCGACATCAGCGCCGCCCGGTCGGTGCCGGCATGGGCATAGTCATAGGTCAGATCGACCGCCGGCCCGATCACCGAGACCTGCGCGCCCTGCAGCCAGGCCTTGCGGATGCGGGCATTCAGCACCGGCGCCTCGTCGCGCGGGTTGCAGCCCACGAGCAGGATGGACTTCGCGCCGTCGATATCCTCGATGGCGGCATTGCCCACATAGGCGCTGCGGTTGCCCGCGGGCAGGCGGGCGCCGTCGGTCCGGCATTCCACGCGGCCGCCCATGCCCTCGATCAGCATCTTCAGCGAGAAGGCCGCTTCCACCGGGGCCAGATCGCCCACGAGGCCCGCGACCTTGCGGCCCTTCATCGCCGCGGCCACCGCCTTCAGCGCCTCGCCCCATGAGGCTTTCCGAAGCTTGCCGGCCTCGCGGATATAGGGCGTGTCGAGCCGCTGGCGGCGCAGGCCGTCCCAGACGAAGCGGGTCTTGTCCGAGATCCATTCCTCGTTCACGCCGTCATGGTTGCGCGGCAGGATGCGCATGACCTCGCGGCCCTTCGTGTCGACGCGGATGTTCGAGCCGAGCGCATCCATCACGTCGATGCTTTCGGTCTTGCCGAGCTCCCACGGACGGGCGGTAAAGGCATAGGGTTTCGAGGTCAGCGCGCCGACCGGGCAGAGGTCGATGATATTGCCCTGCAGGTTCGAATCGAGCGTCTGGTTGAGGTAGCTCGTGATCTCGCTGTCCTCGCCACGCCCCGTCTGGCCCATCTGGGTGATGCCCGCGACCTCGGTCGTGAAGCGCACGCAGCGGGTGCACGAGATGCAGCGCGTCATCTGCGTGGCCACCAGCGGGCCGAGGTTCAGGTTTTCCGAGGCGCGCTTCGGCTCGCGGTAGCGGCTGAAATCCACGCCATAGGCCATGGCCTGATCCTGCAGGTCGCATTCGCCGCCCTGGTCGCAGATCGGGCAGTCGAGCGGGTGGTTGATGAGCAGGAACTCCATCACCCCCTCGCGGGCCTTCTTGACCATGGGCGAGTTGGTCTTGACCACCGGCGGCTCGCCGTTGGGGCCGGGGCGCAGGTCGCGCACCTGCATCGCGCAGGAGGCCGTGGGCTTCGGCGGGCCGCCCACCACCTCGACGAGGCACATGCGGCAGTTGCCGGCGATCGACAGGCGCTCGTGGTAGCAGAAGCGCGGGATCTCGATCCCCACCTCTTCGGCCGCCTGCAGCAGCGTCATGGCGCCATCGACCTCGACTTCGATGCCGTCGATGATGATCTTCTTGAGGTTGCTCATCCGCCTACTCCGCCGCGATGAGCGCGGGGCCGATGCCCCGCGCGTTGTTCCGTTGCTTCGGACGCGGGGCGCGAAGCCCCTGTCCTGCCGGGCGCCCGCCCGTCATGCGCAGGCCCCGGCGAAGCGCCAGAGGCCCGGCGCGCTCACGCGGCCCGCGGCGGTCGGATCGAACC
>NZ_MABH01000079.1 GCF_001720585.1 Cereibacter johrii
CGCGAGGCGGCCCTCGCGGTGGCGGTGGCGCTCGATGCCGGCGCCACGACGGAGGATCCGCTGATCCGCCTGATGTATGCGTCGCTGGGCCAGCCCGACCTGCCGCGCCTCGGCAGCACGCTGGCGAGCCTCGGCTCGGCGGCGGCGATCGGCGCCCATGCCCCCGCGGTCTTCGATGCCTGCGACGAGGGCTCCCCCTTGGCCGCCGCCGTCATCCGGGCGGGGGCCGAGGCGTTGGCGGAACTGGTCATGAACCTGCAGGTGCGGGGCAGCACCGCCTCGCATGTGGTGGCCGGAGGCAGCGTGATCGTATCGCAACCGCCGCTCTGGCGGGCCTTCGCGGCCGCCGTCGCGCAGCGTTCGGAGGGGCAGATCACCCCGCATCTCTTCAACGGTCATCCGGTCGAGGGGGCCTGCCGCCTCGCCGCCGATCTGGTGACGCCCGCCCTTTCCTGAGACATCGACAGCAGAAGGAACTCATCCATGAGTTACAGATCCCCCATCGCCCGCCAGCCCGAGGCGCTGGCCGACACCCATGCCGCCGTTCTGGACCAGCTCGACGGGGCAGACCTGTCGGGTCTGCTGCGCCCGGTGATCGGCGTGACCGGCATCGGGGCGAGCTTTGCCGCCGCGGTCGTCGGGGCGGCCGAACTGCAGGCGCGGGGGCAGCGCGGTGTCGCGATCCGGGCCTGCGATATGGCCGCGGGTCACGATCTGGCCGATACGCTGGTGGGCCTTTCGGCCGGCGGCCGCAGCATCGAGACCGTGACGGCCTTCGAGAAGCTGCCCTCGGCCCGGCGCATCGGCATCAGCCAGGATGGCGCGGGGCCGCTGGCGGGCGTGTCCGATTTCCACCTGACCATCCGGCAGGGCGCGGATGCGACGCCCTCCAGTGTCGGCTATACGGCGACGCTCCTTGGCATGGGCCTGCTGTTCGACCGTCTGCTCGGCGCCAGCGGCACCGGCTTTGCCGATCTGCCTGCCGTGGTCGGGGAGGTGCTCTCCCAGGCCGCCGACAAGATGGCGCGCATCGGCACGCAGTTCGCCGACCGCCGGGCGATCGATTGCGTCGGTGCGGGCGCGTCGCTCGGGACGGCCGACGGGGCCTCGCTGCTGATCCGCGAGGCGGCACGGCTGCCCGCCTCGGCCTACGACACCCGGCATTACCTGCACGGGCCTCTGGAAGCCATGGATGCAACGACCGGCGTCCTGATCATCGGCGACGGCCGCGAGGTGGAGCTGGCCCGGCAGGTGGAGCGGATCGGCTGCCCGGTCGTCCTCGTGACCACCGACAGCTCGGTGCAGGATGGCGATGGCCTGACCGTGATCCATGTGCCGCGCCGCGACAACCTCATCGCCCAGGGGATCGTCGATATCCTTGCGCCGCAACTGATCGCCGCGCAATTGTCCGACGCGGCGGGGCTGACGGATGTGAAATTTCGCTACCGGATGCAGGACACCAAGGTGAAGACCGAAGCGGCGGCCTGACCGCCTCTGCCCCGGCGGGGATCCACCGCCGGGGCCATTCTGACAGGACCGGCCATGACCATCATCGACGACTTCCGCTCGGATACCGTGACCCGGCCCGGCCCGGCGATGCGGGCCGCAATGGCTGCGGCCGATGTGGGCGATGCGGTCTATGACGATTGCCCCACGACGCTGCGGCTCGAGGCGGTGGCGGCAGAGCGGCTGGGCAAGGAGGCCTCCCTGTTCTTCCCGTCGGGCACCCAGTCCAACCTCGCCGCGATCATGGCGCATTGCGAGCGGGGCGACGAGTTTCTGGTCGGTCAGCAGGCCCACGCCTACCGCCACGAGGGCGGCGGCGCCGCGGTGCTAGGCTCGGTCCAGCCGCAGCCCCTGCCCAATGCCCCCGATGGCCGCATCCCGCTCGATGCGCTCCGCGAGGCGGTCAAGCCCGACGACTTCCACTTCGCCCGCACCCGGCTTCTCGCACTGGAAAACACCTTCAACGGCCAGGTGCTGGATCCGGCCTATGTGCAGGCGGCGACGGCGCTGGCGCGGGACCACGGCCTTGCCACCCATCTGGACGGCGCGCGGCTGATGAATGCCGTCGTGGCGAGCGGGCAGGCCGCGGCCACGCTCGCCGCCCCGTTCGACACGGTGTCGCTCTGTCTCTCCAAGGGGCTCGGCGCGCCGGTCGGATCGGTTCTGGCCGGTCCGCGTCCGGTGATCGAGCGCGCGCGCCGGATCCGCAAGATGCTGGGCGGCGGGATGCGGCAGACCGGCGTCCTGGCCGCCGCGGCCCTCCATGCGCTGGAGCGGAATGTCGACCGGCTGGCCGAGGATCACGCCCGCGCGGCGCGGCTGGCCGAAGTGCTGTCCCGCTTTCCGGGCCTGGGCTCCGGACCCGCGCAGACCAACATGGTCTTCATGGCACCGGACGAGCTCGATGTCGCGTCCTTCAAGGCCTTTCTGTCGGCGCGCGGCATTGCGATGGGCGGCGGCTACGGCGTGCTGCGCTGGGTCACGCATCTCGATCTGGACGACGCGGCCCTCACGCGCGTGGCCGAGGCCTGCGAAGCCTTCTTCGCCCAAGAATAATCCGGCAGCCGACCCACGCCACACCCTTCTCGGCGGCGACAGCCGGCCCGTTCGGAGCGCCTTGCGGGGGGCGTTCATCGTCCAAGGCAGGGTGTGGCGCCGGCTTGCCGCCGCAAAAGCCGCCGGTCCGGCCCATGGCTGCGGCGCTGCCGGAGGCGCGCGGGGATCAGGCGCCGGGGCGGACCGGCGCGTAATGGATCTCGCCGCGGGGCAGGCGCAGGCTGCGCTCGGCGGCCTCGTCGGTGACCAGATGGCCGATCTCGTCGAGGCGGCAGATCGAGACCCGGCTTTCGGTGCCGATCTTCTCGGAGTGGCACAGCATGATGCAATCGCGCGACCGCCGCATCATGGCGCGGGCGACCTCGGCCTCGTGCAGCGCGTAATCGGTGGCGCCGCGGTCGGCATGAAGGCCCACCGGTGAGATCACCGCGTAATCGGCGAGGAAGCGGTCGATCTCCGACAGGGTCATCTCGCCGTAGGTGGCGGGCACATCCGCATGGGGGCGGCCGCCCAGAAGCAGCGTGTCGCAGGTCTGGGCAGGACCGGTGAGCCGGGCGATCTCGATCGAATTGGTGATGATCCGGAAGTCGCCCGCCCGCGCGAGGGCCCGGGCGAAGGCACAGGTGGTGGTGCCCGCGTCGATGAAGACGGTCGAGCCGCGCGGGATCAGCGTGGCGGCCAGCGCGCCGATGGCGGCCTTCTTGCCGGCATGGGCGACGAGCCGTTCGGAGAAGGCGGGCTCGGGGGCGATGTCGCGCTCGACCGCAGTGGCGCCGCCATGGACGCGCACCAGAACGCCCTCCTGCTCCATCTCGAGAAGATCGCGGCGCACGGTCTCGCGCGAGACATCGAACATCCGCGCCAGCTGGTTGGTGAAGACACGCCGCTCGACGGCCAGAAGCTCCAGAACCTTGGCATGTCTTTCGTAGGACTGCATCTGCGGCGGCCTCTCGTTACCTGCGACGGACCCTAGCAGGCTCCACCGGATTCGCCACGCGAATGTGGGAAATTTGTGGCATTTGGGACGCGATGTCGCGGAATCTGGCGAATCCCATGCGCACCGGCTGCGCGTGCCTCCCTCAAACCAGCTCATTCCACAGGCTTTTTGCGAAATATGAGGGTTTGTGTGCGTTTTTCTTGACATAGGGCAAGTTGCTTGTGGAAGCTGGGGGCAGATCAGGGGCGAAATGCAAGACCGAGGTTGGCACTTATGAGCGAATTGGGCGATGCTTTGCGTTTCGCGAACGACACGGCAGACGAGGCGCGCCGCATTGCGCTCAAGCACTTCCGTCAGGCGCTCGATGTCGAGAGCAAGGCCGATGACAGCCCCGTCACGCTGGCCGACCGCGCGGTCGAGGCGCTGATCCGCGACCGGATCATGGCGACCTTTCCCGACCATGGCATCTTCGGAGAGGAAGAGGCGCCGCTGCGACCCGACAGCGACCATCTCTGGGTCGTCGATCCGATCGACGGCACCAAGAGCTATGTCACCGGCAATCCGCTGTTCGGAGGGCTGATGGCCCTGCTGAAGGACGGGGCGCCGTGCCTCGGGCAGATCGACATGCCGGCTCTCGGCGAACGCTGGAGCGGGATCGAGGGGCAGGCCACCACCTTCAACGGCCGTCCCTGCCGCACCAGCGACTGCCGGGATCCGGCCGAGGCCTTCGCCTATACGACCGATCCCATGCTGTTCACGGGCGCCGATGCTCAGGTGCTCGAGATGCTGCGCCGGTCGGTGCGGATGCTGCGCTTCGGCGGCGATTGCTATGCCTATGCGCTGCTGGCCTCGGGCCATTGCGATCTGGTGCTGGAAACCGGGCTGCAGCCCTACGACTACCTGCCGCTGGTGCAGGTCATCCGCGGGGCGGGCGGCGTCATCACCGACTGGCAGGGGCAGGCGCTCGGCGTGGGCTCTGCGGGCGAGGTGCTGGCCGCGGCCACGCCCGAACTGCACAGCGCGATGCTGGACAGGATCGAGAGGCTGCGGGCCGGCCAGACGGCCTGAAGGCAGCGATCCCGGATCAACCGGGGCCTGCCGTCATCACGACGAAAGACAGACCAACAAGGAGTGCACGACATGGACAGACGGAGTTTCCTTCGATACGGCGCACTGGCGGGCACGGCCCTCGGCGCGGCGCGCATCAACCCCGACTTCTTCTTCAGCTCTGCCTTCGCGCAGGAGTCCCGCCCGCTGGTGTTCCTCTCGGCCGAGAACATCACCGGCAACTGGGATCCGACCGCGCATACGACGCTGTCGCAGACCAATATCGAGGGGTTCGTCATGGGCTATCTGACCCGGGCCCCGATGCGCCCGGAAGAGCCCGACAAGGTGGTCTACGAGCTCGCGACCGAGATCACCGAGCTCGACGCCCACCGGCTGCAGATCAAGCTGCGCGAGGGTGTCACCTTCCATGACGGCAAGCCCTTCACCGCCGAGGATGTGAAGGCGACCTTCGAATATGGCGCCAAGCTCGACCGCCCGAAACAGGTCTATCCGGGCGGCCCGGAGACTTTCTCGGTCGAGACGCCCGACGATCATACGGTGATCGTCGACACGTCGAAGGGCGGCTATGGCGCCTCGCTCTTCATCTTCCTCGCCTCCTACCTGCCGATCCTGTCGGCCAAGGACGTGGCCGAAGGCCCGAAAGGCCCGCTGTCGCAGCGGCTGAACGGCACCGGCCCCTTCCGCTTCGTCGAGCAGCGCGGCAACGACACGGTGATGGAAGCCTACGACGGCTACTTCCGCGGCGCGCCCAAGGTCACGGGCGTCACCTTCTCGTTCGTGGGCGATGCGACGACCCGGATGCTGTCCCTGATGAACGGGCAGGCCGATGTCATCGAACGGCTGGAGCCAGAGCAGGTCGAAACCCTGGAGGCGCGCGACGACATCAAGATCTCGCGGCTGGTGTCGGTCGAGAACAAGTATCTGTGGTTCCGCTGCTCGAAGCCGCCCTTCGACGACTGGCGCGTGCGCAAGGCCGCCTGCCATGCCATCGACCGCAGCATGATCATGGAGATCATGGGATCGGCGGGCGAGGCCTCGTCGAACTTCGTCTCTCCGATCAAGTTCGGCTATATCGATCTGGAGAACTACCCCGAATACAACCCCGAGGAATGCCAGCGCCTGCTGGCCGAAGCGGGCTACCCGAACGGCGAGGGCCTGCCCGAGCTGGAATATATCACCTCGACCGGCTTCTATCCCAAGACCAAGGAATATGGCGAGCTGATCGCGGCGCTCCTGCAGGAGCAGGGTTTCCCGGTCACGCTGAACGTGATGGAGGTCGCGGCCTGGAACGAGCGGCTCTACGACCGTCCGGGCGGCGGCCCGGGCCACATGGTCGATTGCGGCTGGGCCACCGGCTCTCCCGAGCCCGATCTGGTCCTGCGCACCCACTTCCACTCCACCGCCAAGCGGATCTGCGGCATCGTCGATCCCGAGATCGACGCCGCCCTCGATGCGGAGCGTGACGCGCCCTCGCTCGAGGCGCGCAAGGAGAGCCTGCAGACCAACCTGATGCCGATGCTGGCCGACAAGGCTCCGGCGCTGAGCCTCTTCACCTCGGTCCTGATCCACGGGATGCGGACCAATGTGGAGGGACTTTTCATCTACCCGGATGGCCAGTCGGACGCGTCGCAGACGACGCTCGGCTGATCGGTCGGCCGGAGCCCCCGCACCCGACTTCTCCGGGGCTCCGGCCATCTACGGGACTGCCACGCATCCGGGAGCTTGCCGATGTTCATCCTACGATTCCTCGCGCGGCGACTGGGGCAGGGCGCGATCATCATCTTTCTGGTCTCTGCCCTGATCTTCACCCTGCTGCGCGTCGTGCCGGGCGATCCGGTCCGGCTGATGGTGGGGGGCATGGCCCCCGACACGCTGGTCGAGGAGATCGCGGCCGAGATGGGGCTGCGCGATCCGATCTATGTCCAGTTCGGCCGCTACATGGGCAAGGTGCTGCAGGGCGATCTGGGCGAGTCCTTCGTGCGGCCAGCCAGTGGCGCGGCCGTGGGCGGGGCGAGCTTCGACGACGCCACCCGCGGCGAGCGGGCCAAGGTGCTGGACCTGATCGCCGAAACCGCGCCGATGACGCTGCAGCTGGCGGTGCTGGCCATGGTGTTCGCGCTCATGGTGGGGGTGCCCATCGGCGTCTGGGGCGGGCTCTATCCCGGGCGGCTGCCCGACCGGCTGGCGCTCTATACCTCGTCGCTCTTCGTGAGCCTGCCCAACTTCTGGCTCGGGATCGTTCTGGCGCTGCTGCTGTCGGTGAAGCTGAACCTGCTGCCCGCCATCGGCTACCGCGGCTTTTCCTATACGATCCTGCCTGCGCTGGTGCTGGCGGTCGAGATTGCGCCCTTCATCATCCGCACCCTGACCGTCTCGGTCGCGGGCGTCATGGGGCAGACCTTCATCGACATCGCCCGGGTGCGGGGGCTGTCGCGCAACCAGATCGTCTTCCGCCATGCGCTGAAGAACTCGGCGGTTCCGCTGCTGAACCTTCTCGGCGTGCAGTTCTCGATGCTTCTGGGCGGCGTTCTCGTGATCGAGTTCATCTTCGACTATCCCGGCCTCGGCCTTCTGACCATCAATGCCGTGATGCAGCGCGACTTCCCGCTGATCCAGGGCATCGCCATCGTCACTGCCGCCGTCTTCGTCCTGATCAACATCGCCGTGGACCTTCTGGCCACCGCCATCGATCCGAGGCTCGATTACTGATGACCAGCACCGACCTGCCCCTCGCCATGGCCGTCCCCGAGACCGGGCGCCGCGTCTCCACCCGGATCTGGCAGACCGCCTTCGCCTCGGTCGAGTTCAAGATCGGGCTTGCCGTCTTCGTGGTGCTGCTGGCGGCGGCGCTGCTCTATCCCGAACTGAGCGGCATCGACCCGTCCAAGATGAACATCCGGGCCAAGCTGACCCCGCCCATCTTCATGGGCGAGGGCTGGAGCTGGGCGCATCCTCTGGGCACCGACCAGCTCGGCCGCGACATGCTGGCGCGCGCGCTGGTGGGGTTGCGCTATTCGCTGCTGATCGGGGTCTCGACCACGGTGCTCATGCTGCTCGCCGGCGCGATGATCGGCCTCTTCTCGGGCTATTTCGGCGGGCGCACCGACACCGTGCTGATGCGGCTGACCGATGCGCAGCTGTCGATCCCGATGATCATCCTCGCCATCACCATCCTCGGCGTGTCGCGGCCCACGATCCCTTCGATCATCCTCGTGCTCGGACTGGCCGGCTGGCCGGTCTATGCCCGGGTGATGCGCTCGACCGTCATGTCGGAGCGCCGGAAGGAATATGTGCGCGGCGCCATGGTGCTGGGGGCGACCGACCTGCGGATCATGTTCACGCTGCTGCTGCCGCTGGTGCTGCCGCCGATGGCCTTCGTGGCCGTGCTGGACATCGCGCGGATGATGATCTTCGAAAGCGTGCTGGGCTTTCTCGGCCTCGGCGTGCAGCCCCCCACGCCCACCTTCGGCAATGTCATCGCCGATGGGCGCAAATATCTGATGAACGCCTGGTGGATCGCCACGATGCCCGGCGTCTTTCTGGTGCTGACCCTCACCAGCATCAACCTGATGGGGGCCGCACTCGAACGCGCCCGGAACTCGATCTACGGAGGGGCGTGAGATGGCCTTGGACATGGGCGCGGCCCCCGAGACCCTGCTGAGCGTGCGCGGCCTGAGCGTCGCGGCCGGCGACAGGCCGATCCTGACCGACATCTCCTTCGATCTGGCGCCGCGCTCGATCCTGTCGGTGATCGGCGCCACCGGATCGGGCAAGACCGTGCTGGCCCGCGCGCTGGCCAGCTGGCTGTCGCCGCCGCTGCGGGTGACAGGGGGCAGGATCCTGTTCCGCGGCCGCGACCTCGTGGCCGATCCGGCCCATGCCCGCAGCCTTGCCGGGCGCGAGATCGCCTATGTCGGCGGCAACCCGGCCGGTGCGCTCGATCCCACCATGACGGTGGGGGCGCAGCTGGTGGAGAAGCTCCGCGCCGTCCGGCCCGACATGTCTGCCGACGACGCCCGGAAAAAGGCGATCCGGCTGCTCGAGGCCGTGCATATCCCCTCGGCGCAGCGCCGCTTCCACGAATATCCCTTCCAGTATTCGGGCGGCATGATGCAGCGGGCGATGATCGTCGATGCGCTGATCTCGGATCCGGCGCTCCTGATTGCCGACAACATCACCCAGCCGCTGGATGTGACGGTGGCCGCCCAGATCCTCAAGCTGATGCGCGAGCTGAATGCCCAGTTCTCGACGGCGATCCTCTTCATCTGCTCGTCGCTGCCCGTGGCCTGCGACGCCTCGGACGAGGTGATGGTGCTGCATGAGGGCCGGGTGGTCGAACGCCAGACCCCGGCCGCGCTGGTGGCGCGCCCGGGGCACGCCTACACGCGCGAACTCATCGCCGAACTCCCCACGCTCTGGCAGGGCGGCGAGAACGGGGCGAGCCGCGCCACCGACCGGGAGCGGCGCGCGATCATGTCGGTGCGGGGGCTGGCCAAGGCCTACGAGGTCCGCGCGCGCGGTCAGGCGGGCATCTCGCGGGTGCAGGCAGTGCGCAACGTCGATTTCGACGTCTTCCCGGGCGACAATTTCGGCGTGGTGGGCGAATCCGGCTGCGGGAAATCCTCGCTGATGCGGCTTCTGACCGGGCTGGAGCGACCCGATGCGGGCTCGGTCTTCTTCGAGGGCGAGAATGTGGGCGCGGCCAGCCCCAAGCGCCTGCGCGAGCTGCGCCGCAGGTTCCAGCTCGTGCTGCAGGATCCCTACGGCTGCCTGCCGCCGCAGTCGCCCATCGGGGCCATCCTCGAGGAGCCGCTGAAGATCCACCGGATCGGAAACGCGGCCGAGCGGCGCGACCGTGCGCGGGCCGTGATGGCCGAGGTGGGGCTGGATGACAGTCTCTACCGCTCGCTGCCCACCGGCCTTTCGGCCGGCCAGCGCCAGCGGCTGAACGTGGCCCGGGCGATGATCCTCGAGCCGCGGCTGCTCATCATGGACGAGACGCTCTCGGCGCTCGACCAGACCGAACAGGGCAAGCTCCTGGATCTGTTCGACAAGCTGCAGGCCCAGCACGGCTTCACCTATATCTTCATCTCGCATGACCTCACCATGGTGCGGCGGGTCTGTTCGCGGATCGCGGTGATGTATCTCGGCGAGACGGTGGAGGTCGCGCCCAACGAGCGGCTGTTCTTCGACCCGGGCCACCCCTACAGCCGCGCGCTTCTGTCGGCAGCCCCCACCCTCGAGGAGCGCCGTTACCGGCCGGAGGACTGCCTGCTCGAGGGCGAACCGCCGAGCCCCATCGACCTGCCCCCGGGCTGCGCCTTCGCCAGCCGCTGCCCGCACGCCTTCGACCGCTGCCGGACCGAGAATCCGGCGCTGCGCGCGCGGGGCGGTCATGCGCTGGCCGCCTGCTTCCTGAACCCCGAGCCCGACATCGGCCTGCACGAGACTGTCACGGAGACGCCCCATGTCTGAGACCCAGAGCCTTGCCCGCATCGACGCGGATCTTCTGAACGCGCTTATGGAGAAAGTGTCGGAATTCGGCTCGACCGGCGACGGCGGCATCGACCGCCCGGCGCTGACCGACGCCCACCGGGCCGCGCGGGACTGGTTCCGGTCCGAGCTCGAGGCGCGCGGCTATACGGTGCTCGTCGACGCGATCGGCAATCTCTTCGGGCGGATCGATCTGGCGGGGCCCGAGGCGCCGCTGGTGATGATCGGCTCGCATCTCGACAGTCAGCCCAAGGGCGGGCGGTTCGACGGCGCCTATGGGGTGATTGCCGCGCTGGCCGCCATCGAGACCTTCCGCCGCGACGGGGGCACGCCGCGCTGCAACTACGTCATCGCCGACTGGATGAACGAGGAGGGGGCGCGGTTCCAGCCGAGCCTCCTCGGCTCGTCGGTCTTTGCGGGCCTCATCGAGCTCGACTGGGCGCTCGAGCGGCGCGACCGGGACGGGCGGAGCGTGGGCGAGGAACTGGTCCGCACCGGCTACAAGGGCACCGACGCGGCGCCGCGCCCGGATCTCTATCTCGAACTCCATATCGAGGGCGACGCCAAGATGGAGACGGCGGGCGCCCGCATCGCTCCGTTCCTGCGGCACTGGGGGGCGCTGAAGGTCCGGATCGAGGTCACGGGCGAGCAGAACCATACCGGCCCCACGCCGATGGAAGACCGCAAGGATGCGGTTCTGGGCGCGGCCTATATCATCGCCGAGGTGCGGCGGCTGGCGGATGTGGCCGAGGATACGCTCTTCACCTCGGTTGCGCGGGTCGATATCTCGCCCAATTCGCCGAACATCGTCCCGGGCAAGGCGGTCCTGTTCTGCGAGCTCCGCGCGCCCGAACCGGCGATGCTCGACTGGTCGGAGGCAAGCCTCCGCGCCGCCCTGCCCGAGCTGGCCGCGAAAGCCGCCACCCGCGCCGAGATCGTCTCGATCGACCGCCGGCCGGCGGGGAAGTTCGATCCGCGCCTCGCCCGGCTGACCGAGCGCGTGGCCGACGACTTCGGTCTGCCCCGGATGCAGCTCGACACGATCGGCGGCCATGACGCCGTGGCGCTGAACGCGATCCTGCCGAGCCTCGTCTTCGCCGTGCCTTCGGTCGGCGGCGTGATCCACCGCAACGACGAATATACCAGCCCCGAGGATCTGGCGGCGGGCGGCGACGTGCTGACCGACATGGTCCGCCGCATCGACCGCGCGGGCGGCGATCTCGATCTCGCGCTCGGGGCGAATGAATGACGGGGGCGCTGGTCAGCAGCGAGATGATGGCCCGGGCCGCTGCGGCAGCCGGGCTTTCGGACGAGGCCGCCCGCCCGGGGCCCGCGCCTCTGGCCTCGCCCAGCTATCTGGCCCTCGAAAGCGCCTCGATCCTGACCGAGGGGGGCGTCTTTCTCAAGGTCATGCATCCCGAGATGCGGCAGGACTTCGACCTCGGGGCCGCCATGGTCCTGGCTCGGCAGGCCGGCGAGGCGGGGGTGGGCCCGCGCATTCTCTGGGCGGATCCCGCACAGGGCGCCATCGCCATGGAGGCGCTGACCGAGGCCGAGGGCTGGCGGCGCGCGATGCAGGTCGATCTGCAGGAGGCGCCGGTGCTGGGCGGGGCCATGGCCGCGCTGAAGGCCCTCCATGCCACGCCCGCACTGGCCTCTCACTTCGATCCCTTCGCGCAGATCGACAGGCTGATCGCGGATTATTCCCGCCTCGGCGCGCCGCTGCCCGCGGATACGGGCTGGCTGCGCCGCCTGATCGGCGCGGCCGAGCCGGTGCTGCGGACGGGGGCGGATCTTGCGCCCTGCCGCAATGACGGCGCGGCCTCGAACCTGATGCTGGGGCCGGGCGGCGCGGTGAGGCTTGTCGATTACGACCGGGCGGGCATGAACGACCCGCTTTATGACGTGGGGGCGCTGCTGGCCGAGACGACCGATTTCGAGCGTGAGATGCAGGCGGGCTTTGCAGCCTATGCGGGGGCCTTCGACGAGACCGCCTTCGCCCGCGCCCGGCTCTGGTCCTTCGTCGACGACATGCTCCACGCGCTCTGGTCGCGGCTGAAGGCGCGGACTTCGGCGCGGGGCGGCGTCGAATGGCTGAAATACGGCGAATGGCGGCTGATGCGGCTGCGGATGGCGCTGAACCATCCGCAATACGAGCAGAAGATCCGGCTGGCGGGGGGGGGGGCATGACCAGAAAGACGCTGGGCGAGGCCTCGCATCCGATGGAAGAGGCCATCGAGGCGGTGATCCGCAAGGCGCCGCTGTTCCGGGGCGGGACGGGCATGGTCTATGGCCCGGTCTCGGGTGGGATCAGCAACGAGAACTGGCGGGTGACCGCATCCGACGGCAGCGGCGACTGGTTCGTGAAGATCCCCGGCAACGGCACCGAGATGTTCATCGACCGCAAGGCGGCCTTCGAGGCCTCGCAGCGGGCGGCGGCGGCCGGACTGGGCCCCCGCGTCTACGGCGATCTGGCGGAGGAGGGGGTGGAGATCAACGATTTCATGGCCGACCGCCGCCCCGCCACCCACAGCGATTTCGCCGAGCCCGCCAAGCGGCAGGCGGCGATGGCCGCCTATCGCACGTTGCACGGTCTGGCGCCCCTGACCGCGACCAAGACCGTCTTCGACATGATCGACGAACATGCGGCACAGGCGGCCGATCTCGGCGCGCCGCGCTTTCCCGACCACGACTGGATCATGCTGAACGAAGCCATGGCGCGCGAGGCGCTGACGGCCTCGGGGCTCGATCTCGTGCCCTGTTTCAACGACCCGATGCCGGGCAATTTCATGGTGGGGGCGGATGGGTCGATCCTGCTGATCGACTACGAATATGCCTCGATGAACGACCGCTGCTACGATTTCGGCCTGTTCTTCGGCGAGATGTTCTTCACCCCCGAGCAGGAGCTGGAGCTGATCGAGACCTATTTCGGAGAGGTCCGGCCCGAGATCGTGTCGCGCGTCATCGTCCACAAGGCGCTGGCGGATGTGAAATGGGCGCTCTGGTCGATGGTGCAGCTGCGGGTCTCGCGGCTCGCCTTCGATTTCCACAAGTACGGAATGTGGAAGCTGATGCGGTTTCGCCAGATCACCGGCCATGCCGACTGGCCGAAACATCTGCGCACGGTCTGACCGGAAAGGACGATTCCGCTCGCGTGCCACGGCCGGTCCGCAGTCGGACCGCCCGTCCGCTGGCCGCTGGAACGTCCGGGCCCGGAGTGCTCCCGCAGCAACGAGGTGTCCGGGAGGCGCAGGGCCGCCCCGCATGAGCGATGCCTGACACAGCCGGTCATCCCCGATGCAGCGATCCGGCGGCGCAAAGGGCATCCGGCTATGAACGAGGCCGCGCCGTCAAACCCAGCCCCAGCCAGATCGGCCCTCGGCATGCTGACCGGCCGCGGGCTGTTCTTCCCGTCTGCACTCGCCGCGCGAGTCTGCCGCCCTTTCATCGGCATCATGCCTCGGTCTTCACCTTTCGGTCACCGGCGTGACGTAGAAGTCCGTGTCGAACGCAAGGGGAACATCTGCCATGGCGACTCACGAGGAACGACTTCAGGATCCGATCTGCGACAGGTTTCCAAAGCTACAGGGGATGAGGCCATGCGCGCTTTGACCGAGGCGGAGATCTACGGCGTTCTTCAGGCTGCGATCCTGGCGCAGGCCGCCGCGGAACGTCCGGATGAAGCGCGGTGGCTTCAGGCGCTTCTCACGCAGACAACCTTGCCCTGCATGTCCCGGCTCCATCTGCCCGGGCTGGCCTGGCTGACCTTGGCCAACGAGGTCTGACAGCGGAGGCTTCTCGATGAGGCAGGGACCTGCCGGCGGTCGGTCCCCGTCACGCCATCTCGCCCTCCACCCACCAGCCACCGGAGACGAGCCCGCCCAGCGCCTCGAAGAGCCAGATCCGCTCGCCCTCTTCCAGCTCCACCGCCCAGTAGTCCCGCGCCCCGCTGCGCCAGTCCGGCTCCTCCAGCCACCATTCGGGCAGGATCCGTTCGGGGCCCTCCGCCCGCACGATCCGCCGCTCGCGCCGGCGCCAGCAGACGCGGTGCGGAGGCGCGCCTGCAACCTCGACCGGCTCGGGGGGGAACAGGATCAGCGGCCGCCGCCCCGGCGGCTCGGGCCAGGGGCCCGCCGCCTCCGACCAGGCCGCCGCGAGAACCAGCGCCGTTTTCGCGGGCACATGGCTCTCCGCAGGATGAAGACGTGTCACGCTCTCCGCCCCCAGCCGGGCCCCGAGCCTGCCCACGACATCCGCCAGAGCCTCCGCCGGCCGCCCGGCCGGGCCACGCCCCTTGCCGGAGGCCCCGGTCAGGAGTTCGGTCTCCACGGCCGAGAGCCGCAACATGTCGATGCCGAACCCGGCATCGATCTGGTCGAGCTTCAGCGCGAGCAGCGGACGGATCCGCTCGGGCGCGCAGGTGGCCTGGGCAAGGCCGACCTCCACGGCCGGCACCTGTCCGTCCGACCGGAAGGCCTGCAGCCGCACCCGCCGGGCGCCGCGCCCCTTCTCCTTCAGCCGGTCGCAGAGCGGCGTCAGCAGCCGGTCGAGCCCGGCCTCGACATCCTCGCGCAGGCCGATCGGATCGGGCAGGGTCAGCCGGACCGCGAAATGCAGCGGCGCCCCCGCAGGCGATACCGGTTCCGGCTCGAGCCCGAGGGCCTGATCGATCCGGCGTATCACCTCCTGGCCGAAGCGGCGGGCGAGGGAAGCGCGCGGCAGGTCGAGGAGATCGCCCACCCGGCGCAGGCCGAGCCGCGCCAGCGACTGGGCGGTGCCCTCCGACAGCCGCAGGGCCGCGACCGGCAGCGGCTCCAGCGCGGCCCGCAACTGGCCCGGGGCCGAGATCAGGCCGAGAGGGCCCCCGC
>NZ_MABH01000080.1 GCF_001720585.1 Cereibacter johrii
GGTGCTGGCACGGCTCGGCCACGCGCCCGGCCGGATCGACGGGCTCCTCGGGCCCAACACCCGCGAGGCGCTGACGGCCTGGGCCTCCGGGCCGGTGCGCGCGGCCGTCGAACGGGCGACCCTTCCGGGTCATGGCGTGGCCGATGCCCAGGGGGCCTACCCGCGGCAGGAGTTGGTGGCGACCTTCTACGGCGTCGCGGGCGGTCCCGACTGCACCGCCGGGATCGTCGAGCTGCCGATCCCGTTCCGGCTGGCGTGGGATCTCACCACGAGCATCACGAGCTTCCGCTGCCACAGGCTCGTGGCCGCGCCCATGACGCGGATCTTCCGCGAGGCGGTGGCGCACTATGGTGCCGTCCAGTTCGAGAGCCTGCGGCTGAACCTCTTCGGCGGCTGCTTCAACCACCGCCCCATGCGCGGCGGCTCGTCCCTCTCGATGCATGCCTGGGGCATCGCCGTCGACCTCGACCCGGAGCGCAACCCGCTCCGCTGGGGCCGCGACCGCGCGAGCTTCGCCGCACCCGCCTACGAGCCCTTCTGGACCATCGTCGAAGCCGCCGGGGCCACGAGCCTCGGCCGCGCCTGCAACCGCGACTGGATGCACTTCCAGTTCGCCCGCCTTTGAAGGAGAAAGCCCATGTCCCCGATCATCGTCCCCGCACCTCTGGCGCCCCTCGTGCTCATGCTCGCCCTCTGCGCGCTGGTCTTCATCCTGCTGGTCGGCTTGCCGCTGCTGACCGCTCTGGCGCGCTTCGCAGTCTCGGCCGCCATTGTCGCCATGCTCGCGCTGCCGGCCGCCGCCTCGACCGGCAGCGACCTCCTGACCGCGCTGACGCCCAGCCTTCTCGATCTGGCAGGCGTGGTGTTGACCGCCCTGATCGGATTCGCGACCGTCCGCTTCCAGCGCTGGACCGGGATTCAGATCGAAGCCCAGCACCGCGAGGCGCTGCATTCGGCGATCATGACCGCTGCGCGGGTGGCGGTGGCGCGGAAGCTTGCCCCCGATGCGGCGACTGAGTTCGTCGCGAGCTATGTCCGGGATTCGGTGCCGGATGCGCTGAAACAGCTGGCCCCGCCGGCGAGCACGCTCGATGCGCTGGTCCGGTCCAGGCTCGCTCAGGCGGCCAAGCTCTGAGCATCTGGCCCGCTACGGGCGCGGCAATCCGCCGCGCCCCTATGACTGCAATGCGCAGACAACGGACCGCCACTGGCACGTCGCCGAGCGCGGCAGGATAGCGCACCCTGCCCTTTTCGGACGTTGGCCTAGGCATGATGCTGATTGGAGGCGTTTCCGATAGCGGACGCATCGCCGTCGCGGAAATTCTCACACCACCTGCCTTGGAGCGGTCACTGCCGACCTGTGTTAATGGGTTATTTCCGCGCGACAGGGGCGACTAGTCGCAGGATGGCCGGCTTCTTTGTCAGTCCTCGAAGAGGCGGCCGTCGATGGCCTTAGTCCATAAGTGTGGCGTCCGCAGCGATGATGCTGAAGCACAGGCTCCTTCCTCTCTCGTCATCGCCAGCGTAGAAAGCGATGACGAGATGTTGGGCGGGTGACTCATGACTGCAGATCTGACTGAAATAATCTCATGGATTAAGGCTAATCCGGGGGCGGCGGCGACCATCAGCGCCGCCATCATCGCCGTTTGCGGCGTGATTTTTTCCGCATTCAGTGCTTTTGTGACGGGTCGCAGGTCAGTTTACATCTCTTCTGTGACGGCGGAAAGATCGAAGTGGATTGAAAAGCTTCGGTCGAATATCGCAGAGCTGCTGCAAGTGTGTGCCGCGATAAACAACGAGACGCGAACTCGCCTAGCTTATGACGAGAAGAGAAATAAGGCCGATGGCCTTATTTCACTCATCTCCCTTCAGCTAAATCCCGCAGACGAGGGCGGCATCGACAAAAACCTTATCGCGCATCTCAGAATCCTCGTTGAAGCCACCGAAAAATCGGGCGACGAGTTCCGAAAAGAAGAGAAGAAGTTCGTTCGTCACTCCCAGTTCATGCTCAAGGAAGAGTGGGAGAAGGTAAAAAACGAGGCGCGCGGTTGGATCGCGACACTATGGAATAAGGTTCGGGGGAAGAAGTGCGCCCGCAAGTGCGCCTATAAACGTTTCGTCCGGGAAGAACTGCCGTGGGCATCAAAAGACCAGTAGTTCGCCATCAGATAGCTTACACCCTATTCGCTGAGATGGCCGCACCACTTTGGCTATCCGCTTTC
Source organism: Cereibacter johrii (assembly GCF_001720585.1). Taxonomy (GTDB): domain Bacteria; phylum Pseudomonadota; class Alphaproteobacteria; order Rhodobacterales; family Rhodobacteraceae; genus Cereibacter_A; species Cereibacter_A johrii. Next base: position 2,223 of record NZ_MABH01000080.1, read on the forward strand.
CTTGCAGCTTCTGGTTGTCTGGAAGGTAATCGCTGCATTTCTCTCCAGCGATCGCTCCAAAAACTTTGCCGCGCTCGCCATGCGGCGGTGCCGCGAGACGACTACCCGCCCGTCCGCGGTGCCGGGTCGCAGCAGGAAGCTTCGGCCTGAGCCGCTGGTCGCCGAGACAGGATGCTGCTGCGCCGCGCTCTCCAAAGCTGCCGTTCGTCTTGCCTCGCAGTAAGGCCCCGACCATGAAGGCAGCAATTAACGACCGCTAGCGGACAGTCGACGCCGCCACCGCTCATTTGCATCCTCAGTCTCTTAGAATGTACTGAGCGCCTTCCCGAACGTCCTAAGGAAGACACTCTGTCTGATTTCTGGATGCAATGGCTGAACACGCTTTAAGGAAGCTGAACGAGCACTCCGAGCCTTTGCTGAAAAGAACAATGAAGCAATCAGTTTCAACTGGCTTGCCTTTTGATCGACGCGTCTCAGTGCCTCGGCGGAAGCCTATAATTATGTCCTCAATTGGCCAAGACGTGGCGGTGCAGTAGTCCTTGTATAAGGTTAAGACAATATTTGCATCGACCTCGCTCAAGTGGGTGCCGGTAGCTTCTGATCTCAATATCCCCCTGAAATGAGCTTGCGCGAGGTGAACTTTCGGGAAGGATGTTCCGTCACTCAACTTGACAGGCTTACTCATGTGGAAGCATCCTGAATAGTCAGCGTCCTCCGATCGTGCGAGTAGAACTCACCGACAGTGATGTCGGGAGTGTTCAGTTCTGGCGCAATCATGGAGGTAGCTATAATTATTTGATGCTCAGAAGCAACATCTTTCGAATACTGGAAGAGGAGCTTCTGGAAGTTTTGGCTGCGCAAAGGCTCCATTCCCTTGTCCTCGACGGTATCCATTAGCAGGAATCTGGGGTGGTTGAATGATGTGTCTTGTGCTGCCGCAAAGCAGAAGGCAGCCAGAAAGCTGTTCTTGAGATAAACCATCGAGCTGGCTGAGAAGAAACTGTCTCCATTGACCGCGATCCGATCAGCGTCGAACTCGAATGTAACTGTCTCCGCGTTTTGGAACGTGCTTTGCCTCGCTAAATCTCTCTTCAAGAACTCCACAACGATGTCTGCGATTGCAGTTTTCGCTCTCGCAACTTGAGAGGCGTTCCGCCTTTTCTCGGCTTCAATAATGGACTTGAGGCCATGAATTTCTGTCCGAAGGCTCTCGGTGGTCTTAGACAAGGCCGCCATCTGCTCAATAACACCCGCTTTGCTGGCCAGGTCTTCGATCCTGCGCATTAAGTACCCTGCTGCCCTGTTGAGCTCCCGAAGCTTTAGGCGGAGTTCCGTTGTTGGTGATCGAACGGCAACTTGATAGTGCCGTGATGCTTGCTCCCACAAAGCTCTCGTCGTTGCAAGTTGCTCCCGCAACCTCTCAATTTCAGTCGCTCGCCCTTCCTGTATTTCTTGGGATTCTTGCCGCTGCCGAGCAAATTCATTGATGAGCTTCAGGGACCTTGCTTTGGTTTCACGGGGGTCATGAGCCATTTTGCAGAGGCCACATGCGCCTTCGATGCGATGGTTTTCGATCGGAGCAAGGCACGCCGGGCAAAAATCATACTCGAGGACCTTTAGCTCGTCAATTACGGCGTCTGACTGCTTTAGTTGCGTTAGCTTTTCATCAACTGCCTCTATGAATTGGAGCGAATCGGCCCTCTCCAGCTCTAGGGTGTCAATTTCCTCTTGCAGCCTAGCCAATGTCGCCTGTAAAAGAACGATCCGACTGTATGTTTCCTCCTGATCGTTGAGGCTTAGCCGATCATCGAATTGGGCGTGGAATATCTTTTCTTCCAAAGCCGTGATTTCATCGTTCGTGAGTTCGAGCTGCCTATTGTAATTAGCGGTCTCAGCCGTGAACCATTCCACTGTAAGTGGGTTCCCATCTACACCGTGGGCTCTGATTAGAGCTTTCATCTGAGCGTCTGCGACATCAAATTCTTTGCTGGCCTGGCCGAGCCGGATTTGAGCATTGTAGAATTTGGAGCTAAATGCCCCGCATAGGAGTTCGCCAACGGTTTGTCGCGTAATGGCGTCATCAAATCTTTGAGGTCTAAATAGTCTCTCCACTGGGCTCAGCTGGTCAGCATAAAGGAGCCGTAGAATCTGATTAATAGTGATTTTCGTCTCGGTCTCTGCGTACTGGACTTCGGGAAGTCCGAGAAAGCGAAAGATAACCTGAGAAAAGCTGTCTTTAGCCCCCCTCGAGTACGGATAGATCTGCCATTGCTCGCGGCTTGCGTCCAGCGTTTCTTCTATAGATCCAAAGAAGATCCGCATCGGCCGACCGCCTTGGTCGCTTATTTCTCTAGAAAAGGTTGCCGTTCTCCCGTTTAGTGTGACTTGCAATGTTACAAGGTCGCATCGGATGGCGGTTTCGCGCCAGTCGCTAAGGTCCCCACCTAGTCCGTAGAAAATGAAATCCATAATGGTGGACTTTCCGGAGCTATTCTCTCCGCGAATTATATTTAAGCCTGCGTGGAAGCGCTCATCGTACGCCACCCTGCCGCCTGCGGTAACCTGCAGGCGCTCAACACGGAGATTTGGCTTAAACATCGTCATATCTGAATTCCTCAAGCTTGCTACGCGCGCGAAGCCCATCTGGGCCGAGCAGGCTCCGCGACTTCAGGTCATCGAGATATGCGACCAACTCAGAATTGTCTCGCCTGTGCTCGCGGACAGCTACGGATAACCTTTCCGGGATAGCCAGCGGTGTTCTAGCCACGCGGCCGTTTGTGAAGGCGTCATGATCGAAAAACCCGTAAGAGTGAAGACTGCTTGACGCCGCACTCTGCGCCGCACTCATGCGCCTAAACATTACTGCAGGCCTAGGTGTCTCTTGATAGGAATTTGGGGTATATTTACGTTTTAGGACATTGTGGAGCTTGACGATATCCTTGGGACTTCTGAATTCACATATCAGCGATGGAAAGCATAGGTAAAAATCTAAGATTCGAGCGGTATCTAGTCCACAGTGGATCGCATTTTCGTCTGGAAAAAGCACAAACATGCGGAAGACAGCATGAAACGGATCGCTCGCCGGGAGGTAGGTGATGTTAATCACGGTGCCACCTTACATAGCACTTGTCGGCAAGCCAGTAAATCATGCCCTTCAAATGCGTTTTGTTCAGGGTAATGTGATCCGACCCCTCGCCTAATTCCATCATGATTTTGTCAATGATCTCGCTTTCAATAAGATCATCGACTTCTCGTTGTGTTAGAAACTCTATCGATGGGGTAATCTTACCTTCGAAAGTTTCGTGGATTGCAGCCATAATGTACGCAAAGAGTTGCTGTGCGCTCGAAAATCTTTCGTATTTTAGTAGAAGCTTTGCAAAGAATTCTTTCTTCTTCCGAGCATCATGGTACGTGCTTGCTCTACCGCAGATCCTCAGCTTTTCTTCGAGCCCAACGACCGTCTCTCCACCTCTATTGTCGATGAAGAACTGAAGCTCGTCGACAAATCCGATCATAGAGTCGTTGTTTGAAATTTGGTCGGCCAAGAGCCGCAATAGCCGTCCAATCTGGGACGGTCTAGAGGTATCGATTTGGTTGTAGACCGTAACGTACTTTGTGATGGTGTGACCAGCCTGGTCGCCGTTGACGTTGGACTGGCTGAGATCAGTGGCGGTACCTAGGAGGTTCACGATTTGCGGATGTCCCGGCCAGCTTGATCGCCGCCTACGCGGGAGTTGCGTTGATCTGAGTAGCTGGAGTTACGGCCCTGGCGGAACTTCTGCACTGTCATTGTGAAACCACACCCCAAGATGAAGCCAAGCGCGCCGCTGATTAAGTCCACATACTCACGCCAGTCGCCCATCGTATCACCCCCAACTGATCATGCCCAGCATTCGATATGCGTCGGCTCTTTACCTAGCTTGCCGAAATGCTGAGTTCCGTCAACGGAATACCGCCTGCAAGGGGTGTGGCATTCGCGATGCGCGGGCAGCCGTGGCGCACATCCGCAAGGTCAAGATGTGGGTATCACGCTGAAGGGCCATCCGATCCGGTACCGGAGATACCGTTCCGTGTTCGAGCGTCCGCTCTACCCAAATGCTGCGGCTGCTCTGCCGCAACAACGTCAGGCCGCTCCCCGCCCCTCGTGTCGACGCTTGGCGTCATGCTGCGCGGGACATGAGGGGCAGCAAAGGGCTGGATCCAGACCTTCACGCCTCAGCGCGAGGGACCTACCTTCGACATTCGTCGAGATGGAAGCGGCCGCGATGCTGCCACTGCTGTAACAGTGTCGGCCGTGCCTGCGGATGGAGTGGAACTTCCGTACGAACGGGCAAACTCTTGACGGAGATTGACGGCCGCGGTCGAACCTTTCACGGCAAAACCGCGGCCTGACCACACGAATCGCTTGGGACAGCTGTCGGCGGCTGACACTTGAGATATCGCACCTGAAGAAGAACCTATTACGTTTTTTTGACGGGTCGCCCGCCTCTGCCCATAATTGCTGCGATATTTTGACGCAGCGGGCTGCGGCCGCGGACATTCCTGGCGCTAGTCCGCGGCCTCACCAGCGAGCGCGCAGGGGCGTCACTCGGCGGCGTGCCGCACGCTAGCAACCACATCCGGCATCCTCCACCTCAACTTCCCCCAGCATCCTTATTGGATGGCCGGCCATCCTAAGGTTCCTGAAGCACTCTCAAAAGAAGGTGCTTAGCCACGGTTGGACGGCTTGTGTGTGTGGAGCGAGAAGCGGCCGCAAGGTCTCAGCCGGTAGTCACATCCCCGCGGCCTTACCGAAGGCGCACCATCAAGATGAAGTAGATTACTGAATTCGGGTGTGAGACAGGTTGCCGCACCGGTAGAGCTAAGGCAGCCGCGGGCTAACGGTGGTGAGAGCCCGCGGCCTGACCAGTCGAGGTCGTTAGGGGCGGCCTCGGTGGCTGCGAGAACCTTATCATTACCTCATCTTGAGAGGATGCGACAAACTGGCAGGAGTGGCCATGAGCGTGGGGCCGCAGGATCTCCACTCCCGCCAGCATCCTGCGGCCCCGCTTTCCGCGATCCAGGGCAGATGAACCGCGGAAAAGGGGCTCACCATAGCATCGCGCTGGAGAGACGCCGATACCCCTATTCGGGTGGTGCAGGTCGATGCCGAGGTGTGGCTTTCGCGGAATGCTCCCTCCGGATGGGCATTGTTGCGTTTTGTTCCACTGTGCAGCTGGCCGGTGCGGGTCTTCTCCTCCCCCGTCCCTTCGATCCGCTCGACAGTCCAGTGGACATGGTCGATGTGAATGGCCGGCGCACGGCGCGCAGGCGCGGACAGAGAGCGGCCGAAGACGCAGCGCCTCCGCGGCCAGCCTCGGCGTTTACAGCCTGCCCTTTAAGTCATTGATTTTCTAGAGGGCCGGAGGAGCCCGATTTACCGAAATTCCTAAGCAAAATCAGCGATTGCAGAGGTCCTGCCGGGGTCGCCATAGAGATCATCACTTAAGCCGGAGTACAGGGATCGCGCGGCGGCGCACTGAACCTTGTGGATCGGCCCGAAGTCCAACGCTCCCGCCGCATCCGTCAAGCGTGCGGAAGTAGCGCCGTGAGAAGAGACTGTCACCATTGACCGCGATGTCGCGCAGCTGCTTCGCCAGATCCTCAGCCATCGCTAGCAGAGCCCCTGCACCCGTGGCTGAACATGGCGTGAACTAGCTGCACGGATTTTGCACGAAAGTCGCGTGCAGTTCGCCAGCTTTCTGTGAAAACACGGGAAAACATGAACTTGCGTGCCCTCCGGAGTGCGGGGAAGAAAGCGCTTGTTCTTCGTGGGTTTGGCAAATATATCGGTCAGCGGAGACGTGGCCGAGTGGTCGAAGGCACACCCCTGCTAAGGGTGCAGGCGGGAAACCGTCTCGAGGGGTCGAATCCCTTCGTCTCCGCCACTGCCTTCCGAAGGGCATTTTCGCAGGCGATTACGGGCAGTTAGAGGGAAGAGGCCGGTAGCCTCAGACCAACGCTTCAGACCAATCGCCACGGCCCTCCCGGTTCCCGCTCAGGCCCCCGAAGTGGTGCAGCCCGAAGCTGCACCCGAAGCGAAACCCGAGATGGCCACCTTCCACTTCGGCTCCCACGCGCTCCGTGTGGTGATGCTGGAGGGAAAGGCGCTGTCTCAGGCTCCGCAGACGGCTCCTCGACGTGCAGGCAGCGCATCAGGACGACGATAGCAGGATCACGCCTGCGATCAGCACTCCGCAGCCGACCAGCCGCCACCGGCCCACCGCCTCGCGCAGGATCAGCATTCCCATCAGGGCCCCCACCATCATCGACATCTCGCGCATCGGAGCCACGAGGCTGAGCGGTGCGCCACCGCTCAGCGCAGCCAGCACGAGGATGTAGGAGAGCGGAGAGAGAAGGCCCACTCCGACCGCGGCCCCCCAGTGCCCGCGCATCGCGCTCAGGGCGCGACGCGGATCGGCGATCACCAGCGGCAGCAGCAGGATGAACCGGAGCAGGTTCGAGAACCAGTCGAGCACCACCGGCGCGATGCCGAGCGCCGTCACCGCGACGGCGTCGACCACCGTGTAGCTCGCGATCAGGCCGCCTGTCGCTGTGCCCCAGCGGACCCCGGCCTGCCCGCCGGGGCGCGTGAAGGCGGCCAGTCGGCCCCGGGTGGCGATCAGGAGGATCCCGGCGACGACCAAGGCCAGCCCGATCAGACCGGCGCCGGAGGGTCTCTCGCCGAGGATCAGGAACGCCCCGAGGGTCGAGAGCATCGGCCCTGTCCCGCGCGCCACGGGATAGACCACCGACAGATCGGCCACCTGATAGCCGCGCTGCAGGCACAGGCTGTAGGCCAGATGGATCAGCCCGCTGAGCAGGACGAACCCGATGCCGGCCCACGTCCAGACGATGCCGCCGTGGATCAGCAGATACAGCACCCATGGCGCGTAGGCCGCGCAGGCGATCAGGTTGTAGGCAAAGACGAAGACCGGCCCGACCGATGCGGCCGTCTTGGCGAGCAGGTTCCAGCTGGCATGGATAAAGGATGCGAGAACGACAAGAAGCAGCGAGGCAAGCGTCATGGAGACCCCCTTATGCGCCCATCGGCGCGGTTGATCTCGACGTCTCCTCCCCTGGGCTTTTGTCCCTTGGGTGCTGGCCCGGAGAACTCCCCCGGTCTCTGCAACGCTCGGTCCTGCGGCGGATCGCCCGGAACCCTAGTTACCACTCGGTCGATGCCGGAGCCTAACCGCAGTGGGATCGGGCGATCAAGGCCGGACTGGCGGCTTCCATGCGCACCCGGTCAGGGGCAGCCGATGTCACTGCAGAAGACGTGACTTGCCTCCGTCACGCCGTCCTGCTGCACATTGTCGGCGCCGGCCGCACATCGCGGGCTCGTCCCGCCGACATGCTGCCTTGCGGCAACAGGTCCGAGATCAGCCGCGCGAGATGTGTCACGCCGCCTGCCCCGCCCTTCTGGCCATGCACAGGATCAGCACGACCGCTCGCCGGCACTTCCGATGAACGGATCGGCGACCGGGCGCCGGGCCGAATAGGGCATGTGGAACTCGTCGATCACCGCCCGGGCGCCGCAATAGGCTTCCTTGCAGGCGGCCGGGGTGTCGGTGCGCACGACGATGTCCGGGCCCTCGACCGTGACGTGAAGCCGGCAGGCCCCGTCGACGGCGGTCCAGCCCGCTCCGATGCGCTGGCCGGTCAGGATCGGCGTTCCGCAGGAGTGCATGCCCGAAAAGAACATGAAATCGAAGCGCAGCGAGCTTCCCACGAGCTGCATGCCCATCACCGCGCCCTCCGAGCAGTAGAGGCCGGTGAAACCGTCCGACGGCGGCGCTGCCGACGTACCGCTGGCGTGGAGGGCGGCGAGGCGGTTCTGCATCGCGGCGCTGAGACAGGCGCGATCGCTGCCGCAGCCATCGCGGGCGGCGAGCCATGCCCGCTGCTCGGCCAGCAACTGATCGCGGACGGTCGAGGGCTGCCCGGCACGCAGAGCCCCGTAGGCTTGCGCGACATCGCGGTCGAGCGCGGCGAGAGCGGGATCGCCGCAGATGGCATGTTCCACCGTCGTGCCGGCGCGCGAGCAGTCGAAACTGGCTTGCGCTGCGGCGGACGTTGCCGCGACTGTCAAACAGAGAGAAAGCCAGAGGCGCATGGCGGCTCCTTTCCGACCCGCGAAATGTGACTCGCAGGGTAACCGCATCCGGCATCAAGGTCATCATGTGCCGGATCCTCGCCGCTCCTTACGGACGAAACCTGGCCTTGTCGCCTGCCAAGCACCAGGCATCCGGTCGAGCGGGCCTGGCTGTGCTCTTGCCGAACCCGAAGCCGCCCCCTCGCCGGATGTGACGGCTGGCCTGCAGGGCGCTTGGCCCGGGTGGCGCTGCGCTCAGCCGCAGTCCACCGACTGCCAGAGGCGGATCCCCTCGGTCGCCCGGGCCCCCAGCTCGTGACAGCGGCCGGCGGCGCAGAGCCGCCAGCCTCCGCCCGTCACGCCCGAGGCCGCGAGCCGCACCTCGCGCTGAGGGGGCAGGCGCGGCACATAGTGCCAGCCGTCGGCCTCGCGCCAGCCATCCGGCGGAAGCTCCATCCCTGCGCCAGAGCCCTGGATCCGGGCCTCGACCGGGCGCAGTCCTGCCCCGGTCACCTCCCAGCGCTCCCACCACTCCACATGCTCGACCGAATGGGTCCAGCTCAGCGTGAAGCTCGAGGCGGCCAGAGACAGCACCGCCGCCCCCGCCGCCACGCAGAGGCTCATGCGGCCCGGGCCGCGCGCCGCACGCGCAGCCAGTGCAGGAGCACCGTCCCCGCCGCGAGGGCGAAGCCCACCTCGTCCGTCGCCGGCAGGGCAAGGATCAGCGACACTCCGGCCGCCAGCGCAAGCGCCCGCTCGAGCATCGTCGCCCGCCCGAAGAGTTGCCCCACGACCGCCACGCCCCAGAGGCCGATGGCCAGCACCGCCTTGAGGAAGATGTAGACCACCTCGACCGGATAGCCCCAGGCCTCGGCAATGGCGCCTCCGTCCTGCAGCATGAGCGACGGCGTGTAGACCGCCATGAAGGGGATCACGAAGCCCGCGGCCGCCAGACGCACCGCCTGCAGCGAGATCTTCAGCCCCGGCGCCTTGGCGATGGGACCGGCGGCGAAACAGGCGAGCGCCACCGGCGGGGGGAGGTCCGCCATGATGCCGAAGTAGAAGACGAACATGTGGCTCACGAGAAGCGGCACGCCGAGATCGAGAAGCGCCGGCCCCGCGAGCGAGGAAGTGATGATGTAGTTCGGGATGGTCGGGATCCCCATGCCGAGGACGAGGCAGGTGATCATGGTGAGGACGAGCGACAGGAACAGGTTGTCCCGCCCGATGGCGATGATCGCGCCGATGAAGGTCGAGGCGATACCCGTCAGCGTGAGCGTGCCGATGACGATGCCCACGATGGCGCAGGCGATGCCCACCGGCAGCGCGTTGCGCGCGCCCTGCGCCAGCGCGTCGCGGAGGATGCCGATGGTCGGGCGCGCGCCCTTGAAGAGGGCGCAGGCCAGCACGAGAAGGCCGATCACCAGCACGAGGAAGTTGACGCCGAGCTTCAGGAAGGCCGCGGCGGCAAGACCCAGCGCCACCCAGAAGACCAGCCGGAAGGCCGTGGGTCCGATCATGGCGGCAAGCGGCGTGCCGAGGATCAGCACGGCCACGAGGGCAAGGCCCATCGTGCCGGCGAAGATCGGCGTGTATCCTGCAAAGAGCAGATAGACGAGCGCGGCCAGCGGCAGGATCAGCGGCCACTGGTCACGCACCGCATGCCACGGATTGGGCAGCTCCGACCGCGGCAGGCCGCGCAGCCCGTCGCGCCCGGCCTGAAGCCAGACCATCCAGAACACCACGCCGAAATAGAGGATCGCGGGCAGGATCGCGGCCTGCACGACGGCGGCATAGGGCACGTTCAGCGTCTCGGCCATGATGAAGGCCACGGCCCCCATCACCGGCGGCATGATCTGCCCGCCCATCGAGGCAGTGGCCTCGACCCCGCCGGCAAAGGCGGGCTTGAAGCCGAAGCGCTTCATCATCGGGATGGTGAACTGGCCCGAGGCCACCACATTGGCCACGCCCGAGCCCGAGATGGTCCCCATCAGCGCCGAGGAAAGCACCGCCACCTGTGCGGGCCCGCCGCGCACGCCGCCCACGAGGCCCAGTGCGAAATCGTTGAAGAGGTTCAGCATCCCCGCCCGTTCGAGGAAGGCCGCGAAGACCACGAAGATGAAGATGTAGGCCGAGCTCACATAGATCGGCGTCCCGTAGATCCCTTCCGTGCCGAAGGCGAAATGCTCGACGATCTGCTCGAAATCGTAGCCGCGGTGGATGAAGGGCGCCGGCATGTGCTGGCCGAGAAAGCAGTAGGCGAGGAAGAGGCCCGCGATGATGGCGAGCGGCCACCCCATCAGCCGGCGGCTGGCCTCGAACACCAGCACCACGAGCACCGTGCCCACCACGAGATCGGCATGGGTGAGAAAGCCCGTGCGCCGGATCAGCTCCTCGTAGAGCACCCAGTTGTAGATCCCGGTGCCGAAGCCGATCAGCCCGAGGCCCCAGAAGATCGCCCGCGTGACCGCGGTTTTCGCAAGCAGGTTGCCCACGAGGCCGAAGCCCAGAAGCAGCAGGAAGCCCACATGCATCGCCCGCACGACCTGGCTCGGCAGCGTGCCGTAGCCTGCGGTCCAGAGCTGGAACAGCGAGAAGGCGACGGCGATCCAGAAGGCCACCTTGCCCATGATGCCGGGGCCGAAGCCGGGCGGCAGGCCCTCGGTGACTTCCTCGTGGACATCGGGGGCATGAACGGCGGAAGAGGCCGCCCCGGGGGCGGCAGAGGGTGCGGACATGGCTGTCTCCGAAAGGACCGGGCCGCGACGGCGAGGCCCGAGCCTCGAACCGGAGCGACGGGAAAGGGCCCGGGCGATGCCGCCCGGGCCGCGGCAGATGCCGTTACTGGATCAGGCCGATCTCGCGGTAGTATTTCTCCGCGCCCGGATGCAGCGGGATCGGCAGGGCCTCGATCGCCGTCTCGGGCTTGATGTTGCCCGCCGCCGCATGGGCCGACTTCAGCCGGTCGAGGTTGTCGAACATCAGCTTCGTCATCTGATAGGCGGTCTCCTCGCTCACATCCTCATGCGTCACGAGCAGGTTGCCCACCGCCGCCGTGGGCACGTCCGCGTCCTGCCCCGAATAGGTGCCGGCCGGGATCACCGCGGGCTGATAGGGCGCGCCGATCTTCTCGACCACCTCGGCCGGGATGCTCACGAGGTTGATGTCGTGGGTCGAGGAGAGATCCTTGATGAAGGCCACGCCCAGACCCGAGGATTGCAGCGTCGCCTGAAGCTGCCGGTTCTTGATGAGCTCGGCCGATTCCGCATAGGGCAGGTATTCGACCTTGGCCAGATCCTCGTAGCTCATGCCCGCCGCGCCGAAGATGGCGCGGGCGTTGAGTTCGGTGCCCGAGGCGGGCGCGCCGACCGAGAGCGTCTTGCCCTTCAGATCCTCGAGCGTCGTGACGCCCGAAGAGGCGTCGGCCACGATCTGGATGAAGTTCGGATAGATGGCCGCGATGGCGCGCAGGTTCTTCAGCGGGCGCGGGAAGCCCGCCTCCTCGTTGCCTTCCCAGGCGAGCGTCACCGAATCGCCCAGAGCGAAGGCCAGTTCGCCCTTGCGCTGCGCGAGCAGGTTCAGGTTCTCGACCGAGGCCTTCGTCGCCTGCACCTGGGTGCGGGCGCCCTCGATGTTCTCGGCATAGATTTCCGACAGGCCCACGCCCAGCGGATAGTAGACGCCCGAGGTGCCCCCGGTCAGCACGTTGATGAATTCCTGCGCGGCGGCCACTTGCGGCTGAAGGCTCAGCACGGCAGCGGCAGCGGCCGCGGACAGGGTTGTGCGGCGGAACATGCGATTTCCTCCCTTGCATGATCGTTGCCTGGAGAGTGAGCAACCCACGCATCGCAGGCAAATGCGTGTGGCATTTTGCGCATGAGGGCCGAGCGCGGGCATTTTCCCCTTGTTGCGCAGACGGTTGTTGACCGTCTCCCCCTCCCCCGGCGCCCGCTTCCTGGCAATTAACCGCCAGAAGGCCTGCGTCTCTGGCGGAATTCCGCCCGCTCAGCTGGCCCGCAGCCCGTAGCGCGCGATCTTCTCGTTCAGGGTCCGGCGCGGGAGTCCAAGCCGGTCGGCGGCCAGCGCCGACGAGCCGCCGCACTCTTCCAGCGCCTCGGCGATGAGGCCCGCCTCGATCCGCGCCATCCGCTCGGGCAGCGGCAGGGTCTCAGGCTCCGCGGCGATCGCTGGCGGGCGCATCCCCAGCACGGCCCGCTCCGCGGCGGCCTTCAGCTCGCCCACATTCCCCGGCCAGCTCTCGCCGCGCAGCGCCCGCAGATCGGCCTCGCGCAGCGTGGGCACCGGACGTCCGAAACGCGCCGCGGCCTCTTCGGCGAAGCGCAGGAAAAGGAGCGGGATATCCTCGGTCCGCTCGCGCAGCGGCGGCAGATCGAGCGTGACGGGCGAAAGGCGGTAGTAGAGATCCGCCCGGAACCGGCCCGCCGCCACCTCGGCCAGCAGATCGACCCGCGTCGCCGCCATGATCCGCAGATCCACCGGGCGCAGCGCGTTCGACCCCAGCCGCTCCACCCCGCGTTCCTGCAGGGCCCGCAGCAGGCGCGACTGCAGCGAGAGCGGCATGGCCTCGATCTCGTTGAAGAAGATCGTGCCCCCGCTCGCATGTTCGAGCTTGCCGATCCGCGCGGCGGCCGTTCCGGCCAGATAGCCGCGTTCGTGCCCGAAGAGCTCGGCCTCGAACTGCGCCTCCGGCAGGCCCGCGCAATGGATCGCCACGAAGGGCCGCCGCGCCCGGCGCGAGAAATCGTGGAAGGTGCGGGCGAGCTCCTCCTTGCCCGAGCCGGTCTCGCCCCGGATCAGCAGATCCACCGCCACGTCCGACAGGTCCTGCACCATCCGACGCAGCGCGGCGATGGCGGGCGAGGCGCCCACGAGGCGGCCCTCGATCCGGGCCGAGGCGAGATCGGAGCGGCGCGACGTGCGCGCCTCGCGCCGCACCCGGCGCAAGTCGACCGCCCGGTCGAGCACCTCGACCAGATGCTCGGCGCCATAGGGCTTCTCGAGAAAGTCGTGCGCGCCCATCCGCATCGCCTCGACCGCCACCGGCACGTCGCCGTGGCCCGAGAGCAGGATCACCGGCAGGTCCGGGTCGGCCGCGCGCAGCCGCGCCAGCACCTCCTGCCCGTCGAGGCCCGGCATCCTGAGATCGGTCACCACGCAGTCGCAGCGCGCAGGCTCGATCCGGCCGAGCGCCAGCGCCGCGTCGGTGAAGGTCTCGACCTCGAAGCCCGAGGCCTCGAGCCAGTCGGCCGCGGCGGCGCACAGCCGGGGTTCGTCGTCGATGAAGGCGATGGAGCCGCGGGTCATGCGCGTCTGCGTAACGCCTCCCGGCCCGGCTCGTAAAGCGCGAGATCGACCTGCGTCAGCGTTCCGCCGCCCGGCCGCTCGGCGAAGCTCAGGGACCCCGCCATCTGCTCGAGCATGGTGCGCACGATCGAGAGGCCGAGCCCGAGACCCGTGGTCCGCGTGGTGAAGAAGGGCTCGAGGATCTTCTCGCGCAGCGCCTCGGGGATGCCGGGCCCGCGGTCGGCGATGGTGAGCCGCAGCCCCTCGGCTAGGGGTTCGAGCCGCACTTCGACCGGATCCCTGCCGCCGCCCGAGGCCGTGGCCTCGGCCGCGTTGAGGATGAGGTTGGTCGCCACCTGCTCGAGCCGCACGGCGTGTCCCCGCACCGGCGGCAGCACCTCGGCGGGCGGCAGCTCCAGCCTCACGCCGAGTTCGCGCAGCCGCGGCGCCAGCACCTCGGCCGCGGCCGCCAGCACCGTGCCCATGTCGACGGGCTCCGGCGGATCGAGCCGCTGGCGCGAGCCGAAGCTCTTCAGCGCCTTCACCATCTTCTGCATCCGCAGAAGCAGGTCGCGCCCCGAGCGGACCGAGCGCAGCGCCCGCTCGGGGTTCTCGCGGCCGAGATGCAGCTCGGCCGCGGCGAGCGTCGCCTCGAGCGCCGAGAGCGGCTGGCTCACCTCATGCACGATGGTCGAGGACATCCGCCCCAGCACCGCGAGCTTCGCCGCATGGACGAGATGTTCGTGGGTCTCGCGCAGCTCGTGCTCGGCCCGCCGCCGCTCTTCGATCTCATGGGCCAGCGCCTCGGTCCGCTCGGCCACCGCCTGTTCGAGGAGCGCGTGCTGGTTCAGCCGCTCGCGCAGCAGCTGGCGGCGCTCGTGCAGGGCCAGAAGGCCCGCCGAGGCAAGGAGCCCCGCCAGCGCCACGATCAGCCCCGAGAGCCGCGCCGTGGCGAGGGCGGGGGCTGTGGGCAGCCCCACCAGAAGACGCCAGTCGTCGGGGGCGATGGCCGCATCGGCCACCCGCAGGGCAAGTCCCGCATCGGTCGCCATCTCCGGCCCGAGCGGTTGCGCCTCGTCCACGGCCAGTCCGGCATAGCGGCGCTCGGCGTGCAGAAGCGCGCGGCTCTGCGGATCGAGCGGCGCGAGCGGGCGATAGAGCCAGCCCTGCGGACCGGCCAGAAAGACCACGCCCAGAGGATCGGCCAGCGCCACCGCCTCGCCCGCACGGACCCAGGTGGCCTGCAGCCCGGCCAGATCCACCTTCGCCACAGCCACCCCCAGCGGCCGGTCGGCGGGCCCGAGCCGCGAGGCGAGGAAATAGCCGGGCTTGCCGGTCGTCACCCCCACCGCGTAATAGCGCGCCTCACCCTCGGCCAGCGCCCGGCGGAAATAGGGGCGGAAGCCGTAGTTCTGGCCCAGAAAGCTGCCGGGCTCGTTCCAGTTGCTCGCCGCGCGCGTGGTGCCGGAGGGGTCGATCACATAGATCTCGTCCACCCCCGACAGGTCCCGCACGCGGCGCAGATAGCCGTTGGCAGCCTCCGCCGCGGCCTCGCCCTGCAAGAGCCCCGTCACCCGCGCATCCTGCCCGACGAGGCCCGGCAGATAGCGGAACCGCTCGATCTCGGAGACGACGGCATGGCGCGCGACGGTCAGCCGGTCCTGAATCTCGGTATCGAGCCGCGCAAGGCTCGCATAGCGCACCCCCTGATAGGTCGAGAGCGACAGGGCGAGCGTGGCGGCAAGCAGGAGGATCCCGGCCAGACGGCTGCCGGGGCTGCGACGGACGGGATGGGATGCGGGATGAGCCAAGGCGATCCTCCTCGCCCATCTTGCCGGCAGCCGGCCCGGCGGGGCAAGCGGCATCCGCCTGCCCCGCAGGGTCGTCTCAGAGCGTGGCGCCGATCTTCCACGGCACGAACTCGTTGTCGCCGTAGCCGAATTCCTCGGACTTCGACTTCTTGCCCGAGGCCGTGTCGAGCAGCAGGTCGTAGATCCGCTGGCCCATCTCCTCGAGGCTCACGCCCTCCTCGATCACCACGCCGCAGTCGATGTCCATGTCCTCGGGCATCCGGCGGGCGAGGTCGCTGTTCGAGGCGAGCTTGATCGAGGGCGCGGGCTTGGCGCCGAAGCAGGAGCCGCGCCCGGTGGTGAAGGCGATGAGGTTCGCGCCCGAGGCCACCTGCCCCGTCGCCGCCACCGGATCGTAGCCGGGGCTGTCCATATAGACGAAGCCCGGGATGCGGATCGGCTCGGCATAGGCGAAGGCGCCCGCAAGCGGGGAAAGCCCGCCCTTGGCCACGGCGCCGAGGCTCTTCTCGAGGATCGTGGTCAGACCGCCGCGCTTGTTGCCGGGCGACGGGTTGTTGTCGAGCGAGGCGCCGTTCTTCGCGGCATAGTCGCGCCACCAGTCGATCATGCCCTCGATCTTCCGGCCCGTCTCGGCGTCGGCACGCGCGATCAGCAGATGCTCGGCCCCGTAGATCTCGGGCGTCTCGGACAGGATCGAGGTGCCTCCGGCGGCCACCAGCATGTCCGAGGCCACGCCCAGCGCCGGGTTCGCGGTGATGCCCGAGAAGCCGTCCGAGCCGCCGCACTGCATCCCCAGCACCAGCTTCGAGACCGGCTGCTCGCTGCGCCGGTCCTCGTTGGCCGCCGCGCAGATCGGCTCCAGCAGGTCCAGCGCGCGGCGCACGGCCGAGGCCGAGCCGCCCACGTCCTGAATGTTGAAGATGCCGATGCGCTCCTCGGTCCAGTCGGTGCGCTTGTAGAGCGTGAGCTGGTTGACCTCGCAGCCCAGTCCCACGATCAGCACGCCGCCGAAGTTCGGATGGTCGCGGTAGCCCTTGAGGACGCGGACGAGCGCATCGAACCCCTCGCCCGCGCTGGCCATGCCGCAGCCCTGATCGTGGACGATGGGCGCGAAGCCGTCGATACCCGGAAAGCGCGGCAGGAGGGTGCGGTTCGCGGCGTCGGCGATGGCGTTGCAGACGGTCGAGGAGCAGTTCACCGAGGCCATGATCCCGATGTAGTTCCGCGTCCCCACCCGCCCGTCGGGGCGCAGATACCCTTCGAACGTCTGCCGCGCGGGCGCGGCGTGAAGGGTGCCCCTGGCGTCGGACCTGTCCGAATGGCTGTCCGACATGGCACAGTTGTGGCTGTGGACATGATCGCCCGGCGCGATGTCCGCCGTGGCCACGCCCATCACCTGCCCATATTTCACCACCGCCGCGCCCGCGGGCATCGCTGTCACCGCGAACTTGTGGCCGAGCGGCACGTCGGCGCCGAGCGTCACGCCCAGCGCCTCCTCGCCCGCCGAGAGCGCGCGGAGCGCGATGCCCACCGTGTCGGCAGGGCTCAGATGCATGAAGGCGGGGCGGCTGGCGGTCATTCGCGGGCTCTCTTCAGGATGGCGTGCAGGTCGGGCATGTCGGGGCCGGAGCGGCCCACCCAGTCGAGGAAGGCGCCGATGCGCCGCTCGGCCTTCTGGGGATGGTTCTGGGCGATGTCGGCGATCCGGTGATCGAGGAACGGGTTGCGGAACCGGTCGAGCGTCACTTCGAGATAGGCCCGCGCCTCGTCCCCCCGCCCCTTGTGGGCGAAGCCCGGCAGGACCTCGGTCTCGTAAAGCTCGAGCAGCGCGCGACCCTCGGGCCCGTCCATCAGCTCGCGCACCAGCGCATCGGGCGCGCCGCCGCGGCGCTTCCAGAAATCCACCAGCGACGTGTGCCCGAGGTTCAGCACATGCAGCTTCAGCCGCTCGATCTCCTCGAGATCGTCGACCAGCTGCACCGCGGGATGGGCGCAGGGCGCGGCGATCCCCGGCGCGCGCTCGATGGCCCAGAGCGCATAGGGCTCGGCCACCGCACCCGCCGGCTCCAGCGGCTCGGACACGATCCGGTCCACGAGGCTGTTGGCAAAGGGCAGGCCCGCGATCCAGTCCATCAGCGCGGCCGATGCCCGGTTGCCGGTGCCGATGGCCAGAAGCCGCTCGCGCAGGACGCGGCCGTTCTCGGGCACGAGCTCCATCGGCATGATGGTCAGCGGGCGCGCGCCGGCGGCAAAGCGCGCGGCGAGCAGATGGAAGAGCTTGGCCGGAAAGCTCATCTCCTGCGAGAAGTCCGCGTCGAAATCGGCCGGGCGCGGCTGATAGCCCGCATCGCCCGTGTTCGAGATCACGAGCTCGACCTCGGCGCAGAAGATCGCTGTCAGCGCGTCCCAGTCGGTCGCGGTCGAGAGCGTGCGCTTGACCGAGGTGACGCGGGTCTCGGTCTCGGAGGCGACCCCCTCCGTGAGGCCGCGGATCACGACCGGGAAGCCCTCGGGCGCGGCCAGCGCCCCCAGACGGGCCGCGCGGGCCGGATCGCCCGAGCTTTGCACCACGGTCACGGCACGCGGCTCGGCGGCCTCCGAGAAGAACAGGTCGGCATGGGCCTGCAGGAAGCGCGAGGTGCCGAACTGGAGAACGGGGGTGCGGATGTCAGACACGGATGATCGCCTTGATGAGGGTGCCCCGGTCCTCGGCCCAGAGCGGCAGGGTGGTGACGGCGTCCTCGAAGCTCGTGGCATGGGTCGCCAGCGCCTCGACCGGCACGCGGCCGTTGCGGATCTGCGCGATCACATGCTCGAAGTCCTTCTTCAGCGCATTGCGGCTGGCAAACAGCGTGGCCTCGCGCTTGTGGAACTCGGGATCGGCGAAGGACAGATCGCCCTTGACCACCGACAGGAGCACATAGGCGCCGCCGTGGCCGACATACTGGAGGCCCGCGTTCATCGCCCGGATGTTGCCGGTCGCGTCGAAGACGGTGTCGTAGACCTCGGCGGCCTCCTCGCCCACAAGCTCGATCCGGGCCTCGGGCAGCACCTTCTGCGCCAGCGCAAGCCGCGAGGCGGAGGTGTCGCGCAGCGTGACCGCGGCCCCCTCGATCGCCGCGAAGAGCGCGGCTCCGATGCCGATCGGGCCTGCCCCCACGACAAGCGCCGTGCTGCCCGCGCGCACCCCGCCGCGGCGCACGCCATGGGCGCCGATGGCGAGGAACTCGACCATCGCCGCCGACTGCTCGGTCAATCCCTCGGCGCCGTAGACATTGCCCTCGGGCACCACGATCTCCTCGCACATGCCCCCGTCCGTATGGACGCCGAGGACGGCGATGTTCTCGCAGCAGTTGGGCTTGCCCGCCCGGCAGGCGCGGCAGGTGCCGCAGGTGAGATAGGGATTGATGACGACGAGATCGCCCTCGGCGATACGCCCGTCGGCCGAGGCCTCCATGGCGCGGCCCGACAGCTCATGGCCCATGACGCGCGGATAGGCGAGGAAGGGCTGGTGGCCGCCGTAGATGTGATAATCGGTGCCGCAGATCCCCACTTGCAGGATCCTGACCCGGATGTGGCCCGGCTTGGCTTCGGGGCGGGGGCGGTCCTGCTGCTCGAACCGGCCGGGTTCGACGCAGACGAGGGCTTTCATCAGGCTCATGGGACACTTTCGCATGGAGGGAGGCGGTAGAACGACGCGGCGGCTTGTCCGCTGCGGGTGTTTTTTATTTAATAAGAACCGTTCGCGTCAAATCAATTCCTGCGGACGGCCCGAGGGCGAAGGGGAAGGCATGGCGCGCGACAGGAACCTGTTCAAGATGCTGGTGAATCGGCTGCTCGACCGGCTGGCCGGGCTGCCGGTGGGGGCGGAACTGGGCTCCGAGGGCGAGCTTGCCGCCGAGCTTCAGGCGAGTCGGACGACGGTGCGGGCGGTGCTGACCCATCTGGCCGAAGCGGGCCTTTTGTCCTGGGAAGGGCGGCGCAAGGTGGTGCTGCGCGCGCCCTCCCCGTCGGACCGGTTCGACGAGGGCGAGACCCGCCCGCGGCAGGAACTGGTCGAGGAACCCTTCCTCGCCTGGGTGCTGCAGGGCGACCTGCCGCCCGGCACGCTCCTCCACGAATCGGACCTCGCGCGGCGGCTGGGAGTGCCGGTCGCCACGGTGCGCGAATTCCTGATCCGGTTCGAGCCCTTCGGCCTGATCGAGAAGCAGCCGAACCGGCACTGGGTGCTGAAGGGCTTCACCCGTGCCTTCGCCGAGGAGATGTTCGCCGTCCGCGAGATGTTCGAGCGTCATGCGCTGCGCGGCCTTCTGGCCGCCGCCGCGCCCGGCGGGCCGCTAAGGGCCGAACTCGAATCGATCAGGGCCGAGCACGAGGCCCTGTCCGCCGGTCCCGAGGAGGAGCTGACCGCCTTTCCCGCGCTCGACGCCCGCTTCCATCGGCTGCTCTGCCGCGCCGCGCGCAACCGCTTCATCCTCGACTTCAGCCGGACGATCTCGATCATCGTCCACTTCCACTATCGCTGGAACAAGCGCGACGAGGCGCGCCGCAACCGTGCGGCGCTGAACGAACATCTGACGATCGTCGAGGCGGTGCTGGCAGGCGACGCGCCCCGTGCCGCGGCGGCGCTCGACGCCCATCTGGCCACCGCCTACCGCACGCTGATGACTTCGGTGACCTGGGCCGACGCCTGAGAGACCCTGCGTCATTCCGAGAAATTCGGGTTGACAGCACCGCCCCTCCTGCTCCATCGAATGTGCCGACTTTGGTCCAACCATAGGACCAAGCGCCATCGGAGGGGAGGCCATGGCAGGACAATCGGCCGTCGAGGACATCCGGGAGACCCTGCGCCGCGAGATCGTGGAGCGGATGGAAGTGGGCGATCTCCTGCCCAACGAGCGTGAGCTGGCCGAGCGGTTCGGCGTGGCCCGCAACACGGTGCGCGAGACCATGATCCATCTCGAGGCCTTCGGGCTGATCGAGAAGACCCGCCGCGGCGCCCGCGTCCGCCAGCCCGACTTCGACCCGATCTTCTCGGTCTTCGCGCAGCATTTCGATCATTCCGGCAAGACGCTGGGCGATGTGCTGAACTTCCGCCGCATCGTCGAGACCGGCGCCGCGCCGCTGGCGGTGCAGGGCACCACGCCCGAGACGCTGGCGCGCATGGCCGAGGCCAACGAGCGCATGGTGCGCTCGCTCACGGTCTCGGCCTCGGCCGTGAGCGACTACGATTTCCACATGGCCATGATCGAGGCCACCGGCAACACGGTGCTGATCCGCATGTATCGCGTGCTCTCGGTGCCGCTGAAATTCTACCTCGAGGTGGGCAAGTCCCGCTCGCTCGAGACCGAGGAATCGAACGCGCAGCACATGCGCATCATCGAGGCCCTGAGGGCGCGCGACGCAGCCGAACTGACGGCCGCGCTCAACGCCCATTTCGACCATTCCGGCGCCGTTCTCGCCTCCGCCTCCGCGCGGCTGGCGGCTCAGGCGGCTCCGGCCAGCTGATCCACACCACGGGAGGAGACCCCATGAAGCTGAAATCCCTTGCCCTTGCCGCGCTGCTCGGCGCCGCCGCCGTCCTGCCGGCCGCCGCTCAGGAAGTGGTGGTGCGCGTCGCCTACGAGAACAACCCGGGCGAACCCACCGACCTCGTGATGAACCGCTGGGCCGAACTCGTGAAGGAAGCCTCGGAGGGCAACGTGGCCCTCGAGCTCTATCCCTCGTCGCAGCTCGGCGCGAAGCAGGACGTGATCGAGCAGGGCCTGCTCGGCGTCAACGTCATCACCATCGCCGACGTGGGCTTCCTGACCGACTACGACCCGGACCTCGGCATCCTCTTCGCCCCCTACCTGACCGACAGCCCCGAGCAGCTCTTCAAGATCTACGAGAGCGACTGGTTCAAGGAGAAGGAAGCCGCGCTGCGCGAGAAGGGCGTCCATATCGTCATCTCGAACTACCTCTACGGCACCCGTCAGCTTCTGGCCAAGAAGAAGGTCGAGACGCCCGAGGATCTGGCCGGCATGAAGATCCGCGTTCCCAACAACATCATGCAGATCAAGGCGTTCGAGCTGATGGGCGCCACGCCCACCCCGATGCCGCTGGGGGATGTCTACCCGGCGCTGACCCAGGGCGTGATCGACGGCGTCGAGAACCCGCTGCCCGTCCTCTTCGGCGGCAAGTTCCACGAGCAGGCCAAGGAGCTGTCGATGATCAGCTACCTGACCAACACCTCGCTCTGGCTCGGCGGCGAGGCCTATTTCTCGACGCTCGATCCCGAAGTGGTGACCATGCTGCACGAGACCGGCTATCAGGCGGGCCTCTACAGCCAGGAGCTCGCGGCGCAGGAAGAGGCCAAGATGCTCGAGGCCATGAAGGAAGCGGGCGTCACCGTGACCGAGCCCGACGTCGAGGCCTTCCGCGAGAAGACCAAGGCCTTCTACACCATGTTCCCGGAGTGGTCCGAGGGACTTTACGAGCAGATCCAGGCGGCTCTCGCCGAGTGATGCTCGCGGCCGGCCGCGCGTCCTCCCCGCGCGGCCGGTCTGCTATTCCCCTCCGACCGGAGTTTTCCAATGCGTCTGATCTTCCTGGCCGCCTCCGCGTTCGGAGCCCTGAGCGTGGCCATTCTCGTGGTGATGACCGCCGCAGCGGTGGTCGCGCGCTACATCTTCGGCATGCCCATCGCCTGGACCGAGGAGGTCTCGGGCCTCCTGATGATCTGGATCGTGATGGTCGGTGCCATCGCCTGCGAGGCGAACCGCCAGCATCTGACCATCGACCTGATCGAAGCCGTGCTCTCGCCGCGGCTGAACCGCGCGCTCTCGGCCGTCGTGGGCCTCGTCTCGATCGGGCTTCTGATCTTCATGTCCTGGCAGGCCTGGGCGCTCGGTCAGACCACCGCCTTCAAGAAGACGCAGATCCTCGGGGTCTCGTGGTTCTGGCTCGATCTCGCCGTGGTCGTGGGGGCTGCGGGCACCGCCGTCGTGATGGCCTGGCGGCTGATCCGGCCGGATGCCGAAGCCCGCTCCGACGCCGCCGCCGACCGCCTCGAGCACTGACGCCCCTCTGTCCCGGATACGGAAATGACCTGGTTCATCGTCATCGCGCTGATGTTCGCGCTCTTTGCGCTGAACATGCGCATCTATCTCGCCATGTTCGCGGCAGTGGTCGCCTATTTCGTCTTCTTCTCGACGGTGCCGCTGCCCATCGCCGTGCAGCGCATCATCTCGCCCACGCAGAACACCTCTCTGCTGGCCATCCCCTTCTTCGTGCTGCTGGGCACGCTGCTCGGCACCACCGGGATCGCGGGGCGCCTGCTGAAACTCGCCGACCTGATGGTCGGGCGGCTCACGGGCGGGCTCGGGCATACGAACGTCATGCTCTCCACGCTGATGGGCGGGATCTCGGCCTCGAACCTCGCCGATGCGGCGATGATGTGCCGGATCCTCGTGCCCGAGATGCGCCGTCAGGGCTACAGCGCCGGCGCCGCCGCCGCCATCACCGCCTGCGGCTCGCTCATCACGCCGATCATCCCGCCGGGGATCGCGCTCATCATCTATGCGCTGGTGGCCGACGTCTCCATCGGTTCGATGTTCACCGCGGGCATCCTGCCCGGCCTCATGTGCGCGGCCCTGCTGATCTTCGCCGTCTGGCTCAACGCCCGCAGCCGGGGCCTCAAGCCCTCGCGCGACAGCTGGCCCAGCGCCCGCGAGACGCGCCAGACGATCATCGGCGCCTGGCCTGCGCTGTTCCTCGTGCTGGTGATCGTGGGCGGCATCCGCCTGTCGATCTTCACCCCCACGGAAGCGGGCGCCGTGGCCACCATCGTGACCCTCGGCATCGGCCTTTTCCTCTACCGCGAGATGAAGCTCGCCGATGTGGGCGCGGCCTTCGCCGAGACGGCGCGGCAGACCTCGGCGGTGCTTCTCGTCATCATGACGTCCTCGGCTCTCGCCTGGATCTTCTCGATGGAGCGCGCGGGCATCACGATGGCCGAGCTCATCACCAACCTCACCACCAACCCCTGGCTCTTCCTGCTCGCCGTGAACCTGATGCTCCTCGTGCTCGGCATGTTCATCGAGGGCACGGCGCTCATGATCATCCTCGTGCCGCTCCTGAAGCCGGTCGTCCAGCAGCTCGGCATCGACCCGGTGCATTTCGGGATCGTGCTGATCCTGAACCTCTCGATCGGCACGCTGACCCCGCCCGTGGGAACGGTGCTGCTCCTGGTGACGAACCTCACGGGGGCGAAGCTCGCGGACTTCATGCGCGACGGATGGCCGTTCCTGCTCGCGCTTCTGGTGGCGCTCCTGCTTGTGACCTTCGTGCCGGCCATCTCGCTGGCGCTGGTCTGACCCGCCTCGGCCCGGCCGCCCTGTGCGGCCGGGCCTGCCGGCTCCGCCGAAAGCGGCTGCCATGCCGCAGCCCTTTCCCTTTCGCCCAAGTTTCTCACGATCGATCCTGCCGCTATCATCGCCCCGTTCGGTGGCGGTGTGAGGGAGCGGGAATGGCGCAGCATCACGGGCATCTGGGGGCGGTCTATGGCGCGGCCGGACCGCAGGAGGTGGCGGCCCTCTACGACCGCTGGGCCGAGACCTACGAAAGCGAGATGGCGCGCGCCGGCTACCGCCATCCCGCCATCGGCGTGGCGCTTCTGGCGCGCCACCTGCCGCGCGGCGCCCGGCCGCTGCTCGATGCGGGCGCGGGAACCGGACTGCTTGGCGAATGGCTGGAGATCGTGGGCTATCCCGAGGTCGAGGCGCTCGACATCTCGGCCGGAATGCTCGAGGTCGCGCGCGCGAAGGGGATCTATGCCCGCTGCCACAACCTGCCCCTCGGCGCGGCCCTGCCCTTCCGCGACGGCGCCTTCGCCGGCATCATCTCGACCGGCGTCTTCACCACCGGCCATGTCGGCGCCGAAGCGCTGCCGGAGCTGCTCCGGATCTGCCGCCCGGGCGGCGTGATCGTTCTCACGGTGAAGGAGTCGCTCTGGCAGGGCGGCTTCGCGGTCGCCCTCGAGGCCGCCGTGGCCTCTGGACGCGCAGGCCTGGCCGAGATGACCGAGCCCTACGTCTCGATGCCCGGCGAGCCCGGCACCACGCCGAGCCGGGCGGTGGCGCTGCGCGTGACGCCCTGACCCTCATGCGGGCGTCGCCGTGGCGGCGGGCGGGCGGGAGCCCAGCGCAATCGCGATGCCCGCAAGGGCAATCAGCGCCATGCCGGCGGCTGCGACCGGCGACAGCCGCTCGGCCCACAGAAGCCAGCCCCAGATCGCCGAGGCGGGCAGGATGACATATTCGAAGACCGACACCCGGCTTGCCGTTGCCACCTGATAGGCGCGGATCATCATGCCCACCGCGAAGAGCGAGCCCGCGGCCTGGACGAAGGTCCAGAACCAGAAGTCCTGCGAGGGGACGACGAAGCCCCTCATCACGAAGCCGTCCGGCCCCGCCGGCACCGGCAGCGGCACGAGCGCAAGGACCGCGAGGCCGGCCGCTCCCAGCACGCCCAGGGCCACGAAGAAGCCGCCCAGAAGCGTGGCCGCGCTCTCCTGCGGGCACCAGGCCCGGGTGGCGATGTTGCCCATCCCGTAGAGCAGCCCCGCCAGCACCGGCAGACCCGCGGCAAAGCTCGCGCCCGCCATCGCCTCGGGGCCGAGCACGAGGAGGACGCCCGCAAATCCCGTCAGCACCGCCAGCCCCCGCACGGGCCCGATCCGCTCGCCATAGACGAAGCGCGAAATGACGAGGACGAAGATCGGCGCGGTGAAGAGGCCCGCGGCCACCTGCGCCACAGGCAGGAAGGCCAGCGCGCCGAAATAGATCAGCATCGCCGTGCCATGGATGGCCGAGCGCGCCGCGACGCGCCGCCAGTCGACGGGGCGCAACCGCAGCCCGAGGGCCGGAGCCACCGCGGCCAGAATCGCGAGCGCCATGACAGACCGCGTCAGATGGAACTGCCAGAGCCCCGCCTCGTCGGCGATCACCCGCACATAATTGTCCGTAAATCCGATCACCACGGCATAAAGCAGGATGAAGCCCGCAGCAGCCCGCGTCCGGTCCTGAGAAATCATCCGCCCCCTCCTCGTTCGGCCCTTCCCTAAATGCCTATCCCACGCCATTCTGCGCGCCGGAAAACGACATATCCGGAACAACGAGGGGAGGCGTTGCAATGGGTTGGCTGGCGGACGAGCGCGGGCTGGAAAAATGCGCGGCGAATTACGCGGCGCTCACACCCCTGTCGCACCTCAGGCGCGCGGCGGAAGTTCATACCGACCGCACCGCTCTCGTGCATGGCTCGATCCGCCTGACCTACGGCGAATATCACGCCCGCGTCAGCCGCCTCGCCTCGGCGCTGGCCGGCATGGGCATCCAGCCGGGCGATGTGGTGGCGACGCTCCTGCCCAATATCGCCGCCCATGCCGAGGCCCATTTCGGCGTGCCCGCCTGCGGTGCGATCCTGAACGCGATCAACACGCGCCTCGATCTCGATACCGTGTCCTATATCCTCGAGCATGGCGGGGCGAAGCTCCTGCTCTGCGACACGGCCTTCCTGAAGCTCGCGAAGGATGCCTGCGCCCGGCTGGAAGGAAAGGCGCCGATCCTCGTCGAGGTCTGCGACCGCGAGGCGGGCTTTTCTCCTTCGGGCGAGGTGCTCGAATATGAGGAGCTCATGGCCCGCGGCAACCCCTGGGCGCCCTGGGTGATGCCCGAGGACGAGTGGGAGAGCATCGCGCTCAACTATACCTCCGGCACGACGGGGCGGCCGAAGGGCGTGGTCTATCACCACCGCGGCGCCTATCTCTCGACCTACGGCAATGCCATCGCCTGGCGGATGCAGCTTTATCCGGTCTACCTGACCATCGTGCCGCTCTTTCACTGCAACGGCTGGTGCCACACCTGGATGGTTCCGATGCTGGGCGGCACGGTCGTCTGCTGTCGCGACATCACCGCGAAGGCGATCTATGCGGCCATCGCCGACGAGGGCGTGACCCATTTCGGCGGCGCGCCCATCGTGCTCAACACGCTCATCAATGCAGCCCCCGAGGACCGGCGCAGCTTCGATCAGGTGGTGGAGGTCTTCACCGCGGGCGCCCCGCCCCCGGCCGCGACGCTGGCGGCCATCGAACCGCTCGGCTTCAACGTGACCCAGGTCTACGGGCTGACCGAAGTCTATGGCCCGGCCACCGAATGTATCTGGAAGCCGGAGTGGGACGAGACGGCGGGCGAGGAGCGCGCGGCCCTGAAGGCCCGCACCGGCGTCGCCATGGCGACCCTCGAAGGGGCCGAGGTGCACGATACCCACGGCCAGCCGATCCCGCGCGACACGGTCCATCTGGGCGAGATCGCGATGCGCGGCAACATGGTGATGAAGGGCTATTACAAGAATCCCGAAGCCACCTCCGAAGCCTTCAGGGACGGCTGGTTCCGCTCGGGCGACATCGCCTTCCAGCATCCCGACGGCTATATCAAGATCACCGACCGCGCCAAGGACATCATCATCTCGGGCGGCGAGAACGTCTCGTCGGTCGAGGTGGAAGGCGTGATCGCCCATCATCCGGCGGTCAGCCTCTGCGCCGTGGTGGCCAAGCCCGACGAGCGCTGGGGCGAGGTGCCCTGCGCCTTCGTCGAGCTGAAGCGGGGCCGGGAAGCCACCGAGGAGGAGATCATCGCCTTCGCCCGCGAGCGTCTGGCAGGCTTCAAGACGCCCAAGCAGGTCATCTTCTGCGAATTGCCCAAGACCTCGACCGGCAAGATCCAGAAGTTCGAACTGCGCGCCGTGGCCAAGCTCGCCGTGACGGAGACGGAAGACGCCCGTTGAGGGGCGGCGGTGATTGTGACTGGCGGTGAGGCAGGCTATCGTCGCGCGGCAGGAACTCAGGGCCGGGGCCGAACGCGCGCATGACGGCGCTGAAGAAATACCAGAAACTCGAATGCACGGGCCTGTGGCGCAGCGCGCCCGACGCGCAGCGGCGCGAGGTGGTCGTGAATTTCGGCGAGGCGTCGCTCACGATGTCCGACCCGGCGACCGAGCTCGCGCTGTCGCACTGGTCGCTGCCGGCCGTCGAGCGGCTGAACCCGGGCGAGCAGCCTGCCCTCTACGCGCCGGGCGAGGATTCCGACGAGACCCTCGAGATCGAGGACGGCGACATGATCGCGGCCCTCGGGACGGTGCGAGAGGCCCTCGGCTCGACACGCCCGCGGCCGGGACGGTTGAGAGGATCGGTTCTCGGCGGCCTCGCGGCGGTTCTGCTGGGTCTGGGCATCTTCTGGCTGCCGGGCGCCCTGGTCGACCATACGGCCGCCGTGGTGCCTCCCGCGACGCGCGCCGAGATCGGCCGGCTGGTGCTGGCGGACATGATCCGCGTCACGGGCAAGCCCTGCGCGGCCCCCTTGGGCCGGCGCGCGGCCGAGCGGCTCGCGCGCCGGATCTTCGGCAACGAGCGGATGACGATCCTCGTGGTGCGCGAAGGGGTGCGGCGGCCGGTCCATGTGCCGAACCGGCAGATCATCTTCCCGCGCGCGATGGTCGAAGCGGCGGACGGGCCGGAGGTGCTCGCGGGCTATGCTCTGGCCGAGCAGCTCCGGGCGAGCCTGCAGGATCCGCTGATCCCGGTCCTCGACCATGCGGGGCTCGCCGCAACCTTCCGGCTGCTGGCCACCGGCGAGTTGCCGTCCGACTCCGTGGACGGCTATGCCGCGGAGCTTCTGCAAGGGACGCCGGCGCCGCTCGCTGACGAGCTGCTCGCAGCCCGGTTCGGCGAGGCGGGCGTGTCGGCCACGCCCTATGCCTTTGCCGTCGATCCGACGGGCGAGTCGATGCTGGGTCTGGTCGAGGCCGACGAGCTCGGCGCGTCGGAAGACAAGCCCGTGCTGACGGACGAGGATTGGGTCAGCCTGCAGGGCATCTGCACCGACTGAGCGCCCGCCATTCACGAAGCGCGGACGACCGGGCTTGCGGAGAGGCCGAAGGGCTGCGTCTGATCTGCCTTCCGACCAGCCGAGACCCCAACAAAAACGCCCCTCCGCCGAGCGGAGGGGCGAGGTTTATGACTGCCCGGGTTTCGTTCGCCTTGTCTCTAGCGGAGGAATGCGTCGCGAAAGCCCGTCCCGCGCAGGCGGCGCAGCGCGGCACGGGCAGAGGCTTCTTCGGTGAAAGGTCCGGCGAGGACGATCTCGAGCGCCCCGCCCTCGGCCACCGCGGCAGGCAGGCCCAGAGCCGCGAGCCGCTGGCGCACGCTGCGCGCATTGGCGGGGTCGAGGAAGGCGCCCACCTGCACATAG
>NZ_MABH01000081.1 GCF_001720585.1 Cereibacter johrii
CGCTGCCGGCGGGAGGGCCAGGCGCGCCAGGGCACCGGCTCTCCCTCGAGCGCCGCCGTTGCGGCCGCCTGGGTCAGCGGCCCCGCGTTGCCGTCGATGGCGCCGCGGTAGAGCCCCGCGGCCGCGAGCAGCCGCTGGATGTCGGATGTCGTCACGTCTTTCTCCATATGCAAAAGCCCCGCTCGAGGGCGGGGCGTGGGTGGTCGAGAGGATGGGTTTTTCAGAGGAGGGTCGCGATCCGCTCGCGGTTCGAGACGAGGAGCTCCTGCGCCTCGGTGCTGCCCTAAGCAGCCTTGAACAGTTTTGCCGCCAAGGTTGGGGCGGGCCGAGATCGCACAACATCTCGGCCGTGTAAGAGCGGGGCAAAAATCCGCCACAGTGCTAGGCAAAGGATGCTTTTGCTATGCAGCTCCGGATCTGGAGGGATACAAAGCCGTGATAATGAAAGGGTGCTAGATGTCGGGGTGGCCGAGTCCTCTAAGAGCATCCCGCAATGCGGCGGAAAATCTTGCGAAGCTTGGAACCTGCAGTAAGAGATTTATTTCCTGTTCTTGCGCGATGAGCTCAAATGGCCAGCGCGTTTTCCTGTTGCGAGTGCCTCTTTGAATACTTTGTAGAAAATCTTGGGTTACTCGTTTGGGGTCTCTAAGACTCTCTACTTCAGTGGGTGCGGTCGGTAAGCTCCTTACAGACGCATTTGCGCTGAGGCCAAATACCCGCCTTAGTGCAGAAATGTCCGCGAGGGTCCATGCCTCTATTTCACGATTTGGGGCGGCCACTACGCAGCGAGATCGTGGAAATCCGCAATTTTCTTCAATTCGGCGGCAAAGGGCGCAAGTTCGGTTCGGGAGTTGATCTGCCAATGCCCGCCCGCCGGTGTCTCCATGAACAAAAAGGATATGAAAGGCGTCTCGCCCTTCGCAAACTCGACTGGCTATTCTGTCAAGGTCTAGGCGAGGTATTCCGAAGATGTGGGCGGGTAATTCGGGAACCGTTGTGAGTGCGCCATTGGAGCCTCGGAGGAGGTGTCCAATTAACCGTGGGATGAGCACCTTAAGGTATTCGGAATCGGTCGGCCCCTCTACATAAAGGGCCCAGGCAATGTACGTCACACGGAACCTCCGGCCGAGCGAAGGAGTGTTTCGATTTCAAAGCGTGTAAGATGATGATCTGAGTTGAACATATCGACTTGACTTGTAACGCCCCTCCGCATTCGAGTAGATTTTCGAGTTGTGGTTCCTCTAGTTCGACTCACGATGTCTGCCGCTATAACCTCGGTGTCGTTTAGGTAGCGCATTACCGCGGGTGAGTGCGTATTTATGATAATTTGGAGGCAATCCTCCAGATCAAACTCGGAAGCCTCGCGCAGGGTTTCGACTAAAGCGGATATTCGTCCTTCATGAACGCCATTCTCTGGCTCCTCGAAGCACAAAAGGCCGCTCCTTTTGGGGTCGTAGAGAAAGGTGATTAGTGCGAGAAGCCGTAGTGTGCCGTCCGAGATAACTCTTGAGCTAAATTGTTCTCCATCGGCCATCTTAACTTCGAAAGAATACTCCTTCTTGTCGGCCGAGGTAATGCTAATAACCTTCTTAACCGAAGGAATGAGGCGCGATAAGCCCTGTGAAATGTCATTAAGGACGCCGTCAGGCCTGATTTCAGAAGATGTTTCGTCCTTAATTCTAGCTAGTACCGCAGATAGGTTTGATGCGTCCGGGCGCATTGTTTGCTGCTCGAACCTATCGTTTTCGCTCCTTGCGCTCCTTGCGTTGATTTCGAGAAAGTTAATGCCGGACAGGAAGCTCCTCACCGCCCAGAGATGTGGGAATTCGGCGTTTGGTATTGTGGATATTGCGGATTTCGATGCGTCTCGAGCAGGAATAATGCGAGGCTTCCCGCTTCCGCCGTCCTGACGCATCTTGAATATCGGAGCTCCATTATCGTCTGTCTCTGTCAGCAGAAAATCGCCGATGTTGCCGCCGTATCCCAGCTTATTATTGATCCTCCTTACGAACTCTGATCTGTCCTCAGATTTTTTTATTCGAAGGCACTGCTCCCGTGAAACAAAGATACCCGAGGTTCCGCCGTCTTTGCCGATGCGCATCTCCAATGTGATTTCATATCTGAGACGTCGAGCCTTAACCTCAAACTCAACCCCGAATGGGTCCGTGCCGCTTGGGGGCAGAAGCAACTCGACCGCAAATGACATGGTGTTGCATTGGCCGTCCGGTGTCTTCCTGAACAGCTCTTCAGGCTCACCTCGGAGCCCGAGGAGTGCAGATCTTACATCTAATTCCACGAGGTGCGAAATTAACTGTATTGCGTCAAATAAGTTAGACTTTCCGCTGGCATTTGGTCCTACAACTGCAGAGAATGGTGTGAAGTCAATGGAGAATTTCTCAAAGGACTTAAACCCATCGATCTCGAGGCGTGTTATCATTGTGTGACACCCAGTCCATCCATTTGGTTTGCAGTCTCCCTAGCCTCAGTAGGAGGTCGCCTAGCCTACTACTAGCGGGGTTCCTCTGGGTCAGGTTCCTATCATAGCTGAGACAAAGTAGAAGTTCCAAGCTGTCGCTGGCAATACCTGCAACCCGCAGATCTCTATCTTGCCGTGCTGGAGGAGCGACCTCATCAGCATGTTTGGTGCAGAGTACTCGGAGAGGGAGCGGCAGGCTGCACAATACCATGCCATCGCGCCTGACTATGGCAAGACGCCGACTGTTCCCGACGGCTACGTCGTCATAGTCAGGCGCGGCACTCGTTTAGCCGTCTCGGCGCCAACTTTTTCTTCACCCCGCGCTTCTTCCCCGCCAGAGCCGCTCCAGCATCGCCGTCGTCCCGCGTGGCCCCAGATAGGCCAGCATCGCCACGAGCCCCATGGCCGCCCGGCCGTCGAGGTTGAGGTACGAGCTGAGCGCCTCGCCCACGAAGGCCATGGCGACGAGGGCGGGGATCTCCCAGAGGAGCTCGCGGCCGAAGAAGGCGCGGCGGCGGGCGCGGACCTCGCCGGTGTGATACATGAGCCGGCCCATGGCAGCCGCGATCAGCGTGGCGATGGCCCCGCCCCAGAGCGCCGTGATGGTGTCGATCAGTCCCTTTTCCGGCATCGCGCCGCTCCTGTTGTGCGCAACATGCGCGGGTGGCGGCCCGGCCGGGAGCGGCCGGGCCTTCTCATGATGATCGGGAAGGCGGGGCGCCTCAGGCGGCCGGCGGTTCGGGCCAGAAGATTTCGGCCGGGAAGCCCGGCTGCTCGGGTACATCGCGCAGCGCCTGGCGATAGGCGGTCCAGGCGGCGGCGTCGGGGCGGTCGGGGGCCGTGCGCCAGTCGGTCTCGGCGAGGCGGCGGTCGCGTTCGGCGCGGGCCCGCCCGGCCTGGATCGCGCGCTTCCTCTCGGGGTCGATGCGGACGATCATGCGCCCACCCCATCGGTCAGGTCTGCCTCGTCGACCGTCCAGGCGGCGCGGAACTCGCGGTCGGCCGGCAGCTCGGAGGCGTCCAGGATCCTGTAGGGCTTGCCCGTGGGCACGTCCTTCGCGGCGATCTCCTCGAGCGTAAGCCCGCAGCCGGGCGCCGGAGTGATGACGGCCACGCCGCCGTCATAGGTTCGATAGATGATGCGCTTTCTCATTCCGGCTCCTATCGAAAGACCGAGACGCAGACGACTTCGCTGTCGTAGAACGTCCCGTTTCCGTTGTTCAGGCGAATGGTGCAGCCGCTCGCGGTCGGGAGGGCGTCGATCATGACGGCGAGGCTCCCGGCCCCCTTGCAGGTGCTGACGAGGGCGTAATTCTCATCCTGCATCGGCGTGGCGAAGTTGATCGTATATCTGCCGGTCCCGTGGTCGGTGATGCTCGAGACGTTCGCGCCGGTGCGGATCGTGGGGGAGGCGCCGGTGCCGTCGAAGCTCACCCAGGCGCGGCAGGTAAACCTCGGCGCCGCGCCCGCCGAACCGAACACGGCCGCCAGCTTCGCCGGGCTGAGGACCGCCTCGGTCGTGTCGGAGGCATCGCGCCATTGCGCTGTCGACCGCGTGACGCCGTTGATCGTCGGATTGTCCACCCAGCCCGAGCCGTAGAGGATCTGGATGCCCGTGTTCGGCGCCGAGACGAGCGAGCGGGGCGCGAGGCCGGTCGAGGTTTTCACCATGATCCCGCCCGCCGCCGCCTCGAGCGCATCGCCCGCGGGGCGCGCCACGAGCTCGGGGCCGCTGCCGTCCTCCTTCACCCGGAGGAACTGGCCGGCCTTGCCCGCAAGCGGCGGCAGATCGCCCCCGAGTGCTGCGGTGAGCGCAGCCTCGGCCTGGGCCTCCGTGAAGCGCGCGATCGCCTCGATCCAGGTGGGGAAGGCGCCCCATTGATAGAGGATCGTGGCCTCGGCATTGGCGCTGAAGGTCTCGGGGTTCGAGCGCAATGCGGGCGGAGGAGCCGGTGGTCTCGGAGGGATGGGCATCAGACGATTCCTTGCACGTCGATCTGCAGGAGGCTCCAGGCGTCGGTCTGGTAGGCCGAGCGGTAGCCGCGATAGAAGCCGTAGTTCATGGCGGCCTTCCTCGGATCGTCGTCGCCGATCCAGACCGCCGCGGTGCCGCCCCGGAGCGTCCGGAGGCGGGCATCGAGGCCGAGGAGGCGGGCGTTCTCGACCCAGACCTCGAAGCTGCTGAGGCGGGTCGCCGCGCGCCTCACGGTGGTCAGGTCGCCGAACTCGTCCTGCGCCACATAGCTGAAGTCGACGCCCTGGAAGCCCGAGCCCTTGATCGCGGTGCGGCCCACGGGCCAGAGCGGGCCGCAGACGAGCTGGCCGATGCTGACGGTGCCGCCGGGGCGCAGCGCCTCGATCTTCAGCACCGCATGGGCATAGGGCGGCAGGTCGGTCAGGACGAACTCCGAGAGCTCGGTGATCGGCTCGAAGAGATAGCTGGACCAGTCGCCCACCACCGTCTCGTCCTGCATGGCGATCTCGCGGGCATAGATCTCGGCGCCCCCGTTGGTCATCGTCACGCGCACCTTGGCGGCCGAGATCTCGAAGCCCGCCACGCCCGCGATGGCCACGCCCGGCGCAAGCTCCACGGTGATCGCCTCGGCCGCGGTGGCGCGGGCCGAGGGCTTGCCGTCGAAGAGCCGCCAGCGGTTGGTGGCGCCGATCACCTGCCACTTCACGGGATCGGGATCGTCGATCAGCGGATCGGCGAGGGCCAGCTGCTCGAGATCCGGATCGTGGCCGAGGTTGCCGTCCTGCAGCGAGCGATAGACCGTATGGCTCGCCCGGCTGATGACGAAGGCGCCGCGGGCATAGGTCACGTTCGCCTTCCAGACCGGGTGATCGGTCTCCGGGATCGAGGCGGAGACGAGCTGCGCCTCGCCGATGGGCACGGGCTT
Source organism: Cereibacter johrii (assembly GCF_001720585.1). Classification (GTDB taxonomy): domain Bacteria; phylum Pseudomonadota; class Alphaproteobacteria; order Rhodobacterales; family Rhodobacteraceae; genus Cereibacter_A; species Cereibacter_A johrii. The sequence goes on from NZ_MABH01000081.1 coordinate 5,377, forward strand.
CAGGATCTTCATGAGAGGATCTCCGGGAGAGCGGGGCGCCGTGTCATTCGCGCTTCGCGAACGGCGAGGTCATGCGGCGGGATCGAGGCTCGCGCGTTCCTGGACGGCGAGGAGCCGCGAGGTGAGGCGCGCATTGTTGATGTCGCCCTCGCGCACGGCGGCGATGAGCTGGCCGAGGAGCGCCCGGACCTGCGGGTCGCCGGCGTTCGGCGCGGCCAGCCGATGGCCCTCGGCGGTCGCGGCAAAGAGTGCCTCGGCCCGGGTCGCGAAGAGCGACTGGCGGTCGAGATCCTCGAGCGCCGAGGTCAGCGCCTCGGTCTGATCGGTGATCGCGGCCATCGCGGGGGCGAGCTGGATCAGCTTCGCCGCCAGCTCCTCGTCGCCCGCGCCGAAGGCCGCCTCCACGAGATCCCGGAAGGCGCGGGTGCTGCCCGGGAGCGTGTCGATGCCGAGAAGGTTCAGCGCCTCGCCGAGCTCCTTCTTCGCCTGCGCCAGCCGCTCGCCGTCGCTGTAGAAGGCGCCGTAATAGGCGGCCACCGCCTCGTTCATGGCCTCGGTGCCGCCGAAGATCTCGGCGAAGTCCCAGGCCTCGCCGCCGCCCGCGAGCGAGCCCGCGAAGTCCGCCTTGCCGAGCCGGTCCATCCAGACGTTGGCCGACGACAGCGCGCCCGCAAGCCGGGTGAGCGTCTCGGTGGCGGTCTCGCCGGTGACCTGCAGCGCCTTGAACTCGTCGGAGAGCTGGTAGACCGTCCGCGTCACTCCGCCGAGGAGGCCGGGCAGGTTCTGGCTGAGCCCGCTCAGCGCGCCGAACAGGCCGCTCCCCTCTGTCACCTGAGTGGGCGCGCCGAAGATCTGCGCCACCATCTCGTCGGAGATCCGGCCGAGCTGCGCCTCGAGCGCGGCCTGGGCCTGTTCGGCATTCATCCCCTTGGTCGAGAACTTGAACGAGGTGGAGAAGCCTTCGAGCGCGTTCTCCGCGGAGCCGAGCATGGCGGCCGCCCCGCCCACGCTGATCCGCATCGCATCGAGCGTCTCGTCGAGCGCGGCCTGCATCTCGGGATCGAGCGCCTTCCGTTTGGTCTTGTTCGAGCGGAAGACGCCGCCCTTGTAGAACTGGTAGGTATTGCCGCTGAAGGTGCCGTCGACATAGCGGCCCTCGAGCCCCGAATCCTTCAGCTTCCGCCCGAAGAGCGCATTCGCCACGCCCCCCACAGCGCCGCCGATCAGCGCACCGATGGGTCCGCCGGCCAGAAAGCCGACGCCCGCGCCGAGGCCGCTGGTGATCGAGGGGTTCCTGCCGATCAGGCTGTAGCCCCCCGACAGGAACCCGCCGATGGCCGCGCCGCCCAGAAGCGAGCCCGCGATGGTCCCGAGCGCGGAAGCCCCGCCGAAGACACCGGCCGCGCTCGCGTTCATGGAGGCGGTCCAGGCCTGCACCCCGGCCGAGAGCCCGCCCTCCATTGCGGCTGCGAGCCCGGCCTGCAGCGGCCCGGTGATCCCGCCGATGAAGTTGCCCACCGCGCCGCCGATATTGCCGAGAAGGCCGAGCCCCCCGGTGCCGCCCGAGGACGTGCCGGCGAGGCTGTAGCCCCCGGCCGACCAGCCGCCCGAGACGCCCAGACCCACGCGGACGGTGAAGCTGTTCTTCAGGAAGAGGGCGACGAGCTCCCGCACCGTCTGTTTGCCCAGATCGAGAAGGCCGCGGAAGCCGCCGCGGAAGCCGTCGAGCATCCAGTCCACCGCCCCGTCGACGAGGCTGTTGATCGCCTGCGAGACGTTGGTCGCGAGCGTGTCGGCCAGCCGCTTCGCCGCCTCATCGGCCTCCGTCATGCCCTCCTTGATGTCCTGCCCGGCCTTCTTGCCCGCGCCGCCGAGCTTCTTCACCTCGGCCGTGGTGGCGGCCACCGCCTTCGGCGCGGGGATCACAGTCGCCCCGCCGCCGCCGGTGGCGGTGACCTGCTTCACCGCTTCGGCCATCTCGCGGACGTTCCGCGTGAGCTCGCGCACCTTCTCGCGGCGCGCATCGAGGCTGCGCGATCCCTCCTCCGGGCCGGCCTGATCCATCAGGGATCCCGGCTGGATGTCCTCGCCCATGGCTTCGGCCAGCGCGAGCTCGGCCTCGGCCGCGGTCAGCGCCGCCTTCGCCTGCTCGTAATGTGCGATGACGCGCTTGCGGCTCTCCTCGCGCGCGGCCGGGCTCGAGGCGGTGGCATAGGCCTCGAGCTCGCCGCGCAGGGCAAGCTCCGCATCCCGCACATTATAAGCGGCGGTCTCGGCGAGGCCCGCATTGTCGCGGAAGACAAGGAAGTAGGCCGCGGCCGAGGCAATCGCCCCCGCGAGGATCCCCCAGGGCCCGCCGGCAATGGCGATGGCGGTGCGGAGCGCGCCGAGGGCCGTCGTCAGTGCAGTGGTGGCGAGCGTGGCGATCCCCATGCCGCTGGTCATGGTGGCGAGCGAGGCCACGAGCCCCGGCACCGCCGTGGCCGCAATCCCCACCAGCCCCGAGGCCAGAATGTCGGCATGATCGGCGAGCGTCATCAGCCCCTGCGCCGCGCCGGCCGCGACGGTGCCGAGCCCGTCGAGCACGGACCTGAGCGCGCCGCCCTCCTGCATCGAAGCGGTGAAGGCGAGCGCCATCGCCTCGACCGCCGGGGCGAGATCGGCCGCCATCCGGTCGCGCGCACCCGCCACGGCCGTCGAGACCTGCCCGAGCGCCAGATGCGTCCGCCGCAGCGCCTCGACCGCCTCGTCGCCCAGCACCGCGCCCAGCCCGGCCGCGGCCACGCCGAGGCGGTCCATCTCGGCGCCATTGTCACGCAGAAGCGGCAGGAGGAGGGTCGCGTCGTTCGCGATGGCCTCCATATAGAAGGTCATCTCCGCCTGCGAGACGCCCGCCTTCTCGAGGCTCGAGACATAGAGCTGCAGCGCCTGCGGCCCCGAGAGATTGCGGAACTGCTCGGCCGTGACGCCCACCTTCGGCGCGATCTGCTCGAAGAAGTCCTTCATCTCGCCGCCGCCGGTCGAGAGGAAGTCGCCCACCTTGTCGTTCACATCCTTCAGGATGTCGGCGAGCTTCTCCTGCTCGACCCCCACCGTCCGCGCCCCCGCCGACCAACGCTGCAGCGCCTCGGGCGTGGTGTTGGCGACCTGGGAGAGCCGCGAGATCTCGTTCGCCGCCCGCGCGGTGGGCGCCACGATCCCGGTGAGCGCCGCGCCCGCCGTGGCCCCCACGGCCGAGAAGGCCAGGAAGGAGCGCGCGGCGAGGCCCAGAGACCCTTGCGCCTTCTTCAGCCCGGTCTGGAACTCTGCGCTGTCGAGGCCGAGGTTCACCCTCAGCGCGCCGATCACCGATGCGGACATGGCACCTGCCTTTCGAGAGGAGGGGAGCGGGAGGGGGACGCCGTTCACGAAGCGCGAATGGCGGGCCGGATCAGCGGGCGCGGAGCGCCATGCCGATCAGGGCGCCGCGCACCCGCTCGTGGTCGGCGGTATGGACGGCGGCCTCGGCCGCGCGGGGCGGGGCGCCGGCGGGGCGGAAGTCGGGCATGGCCTTCGGATCGTGGAAGGCGAAGGCCGAGAGGCCGGCGAGATAATGGGCGAGCGCCCGGTGCTCCTCGAGGCGCCGCGTGCGGTGGCGGCCCCGGGCGCGGAGCACCTCGACCACCTCGCGCGGCGTGAGGCGCCAGAACTGCTCGCAGTCGAGCGCCTCGCCCAGCCAATGCTCGAGGAGCGGGGCTACGGGGTCGGGGTCGCCTCCGACCTCCCCGCGCCGTTTCCCGCGGGTTCCTCCGCCGCGTCGGGGGCGGCCTTCGGCTCCGGCACCGGGAAGGCTTCCTTGAAGGCCCGGCCGATGAGGCGGATCGCCTCGGTATAGCCCACGGCATCGATCAGGGCGAAGACCTCCTCCTCGGTGAGCTTGCCGCCGAGCCCGGCATTGACGAGCCGGCCCACGCGCTCGGCGTCGAAGCCGTCGCGCTCGACCGCGAGCACGCCCGCGATCAGCGTCTCGCCGGCCGCGCGCTGATAGCGGACCATCGCCGCCGTGGTGAAGGCGAGGGTGCGGACGGTGCCCGCGGCCTCGAACGGGATCCCGCGCACCGTGCTCATGCCGCAGCTCCCTTGGTCCAGGCGACATCGCCGGTGGTGCGGATCGAGATCGTCATGCCGACGATGGCGCCCACATCGTTGCCCTCGATCTGCGGCGTGGGGAAACCGCGGAAGGTGAAGATGTCGCCGGTGGCCTGGCCCGGGGCGGGGGCGAGCGTGGTGCGGTAGAAGATCGGGTCGCGGGCGGCCTGGTCGGCCAGCTGCTGCTCGTAGCCGTCCGCCGTATAGCCGCAGGGGAGCGAGATGGTGCCCGCGTCCTTCAGGCCCTTGATGTACTCCTTGAAGCCGTTCGGGCTGTCGAGCGAGGTCGCCTCGAGATAGTCGGTCTCGACCGAGGGCACCGCGATCCCCTTGCATTCCGGGATCGGGGTGTATGCCTCTCCATCGGTGGATCGCTCCACCTTTGCGCCATAGGCGGTGATCTGTCTGCTGGCCATCGGGCCCTCCTATGCTGAGTAGGTGACGAGAAAGTCGAGCGAAACCCGGAAGGGCCGCCCGGGAGCCTCGGGCGCGCCGAGATCGCGCGCGGCCTCGAGGATGAGGGCGCGGAAGCCCCCGCCGGAGTGACCGTGGAGGCGCTGCCGCACCGCGCGGGAGAGGCGCTTGGCCTCGCCATAGCTTGCTGCCCAGCAGTCGATCTGGACGCGGGCGCGCTGCAGCCCGTCCGGCCCGTCGAGCGTGAGCCCCTCGCGGTCGCTCACCGTGGTGAGCACCAGCGCCGGCAGCGGCTCCCCCCCCGGGTGGCGGCCGAAGTTGACGCGCGGGCCTACCAGCGCGGTGACTGCCGGCGCGTCGAGGAGGAGGGCGCGGAGATCTTCCTCCATGGTTCAGCCCTCCGAGGCTGGGCGGGGGGCGCCATAGATATGACGCGGCACGGTCACGCCGACCGGCGTGCGGCTGACGAGCTCGACCGCCATGAGGCCGTAGCCATGCTGCGCCGCCAGATCGGCGAGCTGGCGCACCACCGCGTCGGGGTGCTTCTTCTCTTCTGTCATGATCCTGTCCTTCTGGCCGCCGCTCGGGCCGCGCGTTTCTCGGCGCGGGCGACGGCCTTCGAGACCTGCTCCCCGAGATCGGCGCGGAGCCGCTCGAGGAGGGCCTCGCGGTCCTGATCCCAGGCCGGGCGCAGGAAGGGTTGGGCGGCCATGTGGAGCGTGCCGAACTCGACGAGGTGGCCGTGCCGGCCGCCGTCGCCCCGCAGGTAGGAGGGGCCGACGAAGAGCTCGACTGCGGCGCGCTCGTCGCGGAACAGGCGTCGGTGCAGCCGGGTCTGGCGGCCGTTGAGCTTCGCGCCGACGATGATCGAGCCCTTCAGCGCGCCGCTGCGCTCGGGCGCCTTGCTGGCCGCGAGCTCGGCCAGAGGCTTCGCCGCCCGGTGGAGCGCCCGGCGGAGTGCGCCCTTGCCGGCGGCGCGGGAGAGGTTGGCAAGCTGGGCCTCGATCTCGCGGAGGCCCGAGACGGAGACGGTGACGCTCATCGGTCGGTCCTCGCGGAACAGGTCAGTTCGAGAAAGCGGCCGCCGGCGCCGCCTTCCTTGATGCCGGAGATCTCGAAGCTGCGTCCCTCGCAGAGGAGGCGATCCTTCGGCGTGAGGCCCCTCGCGAAGGCGGTGCGGTGCAGCGTGAAGCGGGTGGTCACGCTGGCCGCCACCTCGCCCGCGCTCCAGCGCTCGCCGTCGCTCAGGTCTGCCTTCGCAGCCCAGATCGGAGCGCCATGATCGGCCCAGACCTCGACCGAGGCGAAGCCGTCGTCGGCGGGCGTGGCGCGCTGGATCTGCACCCGGCGGTCGAAGCGCGGGGCTCTCATTCCGACACCATCGGCCGGGCGTAGCGGGCCTGCCGGATCAGCCGCTGGATGCCGAAGGAGAGGGGCGGCGCGCTCTCGGCCGGGCCGATCCCGGCATCGTGCCATTCCTTGGCAAGCAGGATCACCGCCTGACAGAGGCCGCGCGGGATCCGGGCCGGATCCTCGTGGCCGCAGAGCGCGGTGAGGCTGACCGCGCCCTCGGCCGTTGTCCGCTCGAGCGCGGGTTCGGTAAAGCCGCGGACGAGCCGGGCGGCGGGGTCGGAGATCTCCACCAGTTCGATCACCGGCGCGATGGGCAGATACCAGCGCGACCAGCGCCCGGCCGGGGTCTCGAAGGCCACGAGCCGGGGCATGAGGGCGCGGCGGGAGGCGGTCTCGACCACCTCGGTGGCGGCAGCGAGGAGCTCGGCGATCAGGAGATCGTCGTCCGGCCCGTCGAGATGGACCGCCCGCTTGAAGGCCTCGACCGACACCGCGAGCGCCGGGGGCTCGATCACGCGCATGGGCTCACTTCCGCCGGCCCTGGACCGGAAGATCGGCGCTGGCTGCGGCGGCCTTCGGCGCGGTCTCGGCCGGGGTCTCGAGCGCGGCCATGGCGGTCTCGAAGCTCAGGGCGGGGGCCGGCGGTTCCGCGGGAGCGGGGGCAGCGGTCGGAGCCGAAGCGGGCGCCACCTCGGCGGGCCGGTAGGGCACGGCATGGATGCCGATCAGGGCCGCGGCCGTCGCCGGGTCGAAGCCTGCGGTCTCGCCGCGGTTGTAGCGGTTCCAGGGGCGGATGAAGGTGACGATGGTCTTCATGGATCTCTCCGGGAGAAGGGGGGAGGCGCCGGGGCGGAGGGGAAGGGGGCGCCCGAACGAGTTCGGCCCCGGCGAGCACCGGGGCCGAGGAGGGACGTGGACAGGGGAGGGTGGCGCGCGGCGATCCGGGCGTCAGAGCGTCCAGCCGGAAGCGTTGAAGCCGGCGAAGGCCTCGTCATGCGCGGGCGCGAAGTCGTGCTCGGAGATCGCCCGCATGAGGGTCAGATCGTTCTGGAAGGCCGAGACGGTCGCGCCATTGCCGTCGACGAAGGAGGCGTCGGTCGAGGAGCCCACGACGAGCGCCATGCTGTCGCCGATCATCGCCTCGTCGAAGTCGCCGAAATAGATCTCGGTCTCGTCGCCGCCCGCCCCGAGGTTGTCGGGGATCTGCGAGCTCGTGCGGATCGGGAAGCCCATGAGCTGGGCCGAGGCGCCGATGGAGGGAAAGAGCGGGTTCCCGTTCGCGTCCTTCAGGCTCGCGAGCCAGTTCTTCGTCGAGGCCCGCATGATCCAGCCGGGCGAGACCATGCCCACGTCGGCATCCTCGACGAGCGAGACCGCCCGCCGGATCGCCGCCTCGGCCGCCGCCGGCGTGGCCGCCACCGGCGCGGCAGTCCAGTTCGCGGGCAGCATCCAGTGGCGCAGCCCCTTCGGCGTGTCGGCGCTGCCGTCGCCGCGGAGGAACGCCAGATCCTCGCGGAGCGCCATCACCTTCAGGAGATCGTCGCGCACGAGCTGCGCCATCGCCACGCCCGAATGGCGCAGGAGCGAGTTGCCGATGGGGACCATGCCCACGAGTTTCTTGAAGCTCTGGTCGATCTTGTCGAAGCTGGGCTGGCTCGGCGCGATGGCGGCATTCTCGGCCGCATAGGCGGCGACAGCCGAGCCCATCTGCTTCGCGTGCCGCATCTCGCCCGCGGGCATCGGCAGGGTGCGGGCGCCCGAGGCGCGCACGACGACCCGGGCGCGCAGCATCTCGATCAGCTCGGCCGCCTGGGGGCGGGGGATGGTCACGCCGCCCGCGCCTTCGCTCGCGCCCGAGAGCGCGGCCGAGATCGCGCCATGGCCCTCGGCCTCGAGGAGGCGGGCCGCCTTGTCGCGGTCGCCCTTGGTGCGGGCGAGAGCCTGGACCATGAAGCCCGCCGCCACCCCCCGATGCGCCGGATCGGCGGCGATGGCC
>NZ_MABH01000082.1 GCF_001720585.1 Cereibacter johrii
TCCTCGTGGTCGATGACATTTCCACGAACCGGCTGGTGGCGGCCGCCTATCTCCAGCTTTTCGGCGTCCGCACGATCGAGGCGCAGAGCGGGCCGGATGCGCTGGCCCTTCTCGAACGCGAGCCGGTCGATCTGGTGCTGCTCGACATGAACATGCCCGGCATGGACGGGCTCGAGACCCTGCGGCGGATCCGGGCGATGCCCGGCCCTGCGGCGAGCCTGCCGGTCGTGGCCATGACCGCCGATGCGACCGAGGAACAGCGCGACATGTATCTCGGCTCGGGCCTCACGGGCTATGTGGCCAAGCCCGTCACCCCCGACCGGATGGCGGCCGAGCTCGCCCGCGTGCTGGGCCTCGCGCAGTCCGAGGATGGCTGAGAGCAGGGAGCGGCCCTGCCGCCATACGTCCTGATTTGTCAGTCACTTGACGAGCCCGCCTCACATGAGGTCTCAGCTCGCTTCGCCTTGCGCCCGGCGCTCCTGCATCCAGATCCGGCTCCCAAGGCGGACGGCTGCGCAGACGGCCGCCCCGATCGCCTCTCCCGCCGCCGTGTGTAGCCCCGCGTAGCGGCCCGCGCCCGGGTGGCAGGCGAGCGCCACGCAATCGGTGCCGGTGCCGGTGGCGCGGCCCGTGGGCAGCACGAGCCCCGCCTCCAGCACCGAAGCCGTCCGCGCCTCGACCGCAATCGACAGGGCCTCGAGCTGCGCCGCCTCCGACAGCTCCGCCTCGACCGTCACGAGCAGGTTGATCGTGCCGAGAGCCCGCTCGGGCACGAGCCGCCGCCCCACCGCCTCGGCATTGCCGAGCCCGACGGTCGCCAGACAGGCAGCGCGGAGCCCTTCGGCCGAAGCCTCCGCCAGATGATGCCGGTCGAGCGTGCGCGAGGTGAGCATCCCCACCGCTGCCCCCAGATCGCGCGCCGCCATCTCGGCGGCCAGCCAGCGCTCGGCGTCGAAGCCCGGTCCGAGGTCCGCATCGCGCACCTCGCGCCAGACGACGCGCTCCGCGACCACCAGCCCCGGACGGTGCGGCGCCCAGCTCAGCACCCGCATCGGCCCGGGCAGGCGCGCCACGAGCCAGGGCCGCTCGAGCGCGACCTCGATCACCGCGTGACGCCCAGAGGCTGGAACACTGGCCCGTCGGGCGTGTCGGCATAATAGGCGCGCACCCCGAAGACCTCGGCCAGATTGGCCGCGGTCAGCACGACGCCGGGCGGCCCGTCCGCCACCAGCCGCCCGCGCGCGATCAGCAGAAGCCGCGTGCAGTGCCGCGCGGCAAGGCCCAGATCGTGGATCGAGGCCACCACCGCCCGCCCTTCCGCGGCGAGGCTCTGGAACACCTGCATCGTGCGGATCTGGCTCTCGGGATCGAGCCCCGCCACCGGCTCGTCGGCGAGAAGGAGCGGCGCCTCCTGCGCCAGCGTGCGCGCGATCAGCACCCGCGCCTGCTCCCCGCCCGACAGGGCCGTCGCGATGCGCTGGCGGTAGCCCGCAAGCCCCATCCGGTCGAGCGCGCGGGTGACCGCCTCGCGGTCGGCCGCGGTGACACGGCGTCCGGCATGCGGGACGCGGCCCAGCATCACCAGCGTCTCGACATCCACCGGCCAGGCGATCTCGCGCGCCTGCGGCAGAAAGGCCGCCGCCCGCGCGCGCACCCGCGGCGCAAGGCCCGCGAGGCTGCTCCTGCCCGCCGAGGGCAGAAGGCCCATCGCCGCACGCAGAAGCGAGGTCTTGCCCGCCCCGTTCGGCCCGATCAGGCCCAGCACCTCGCCCGGGCTCACCGTGAAGGTGACATGATCCACCACCGGACAGTCGCCCCGGCGCACGGTGAGATTTTCGAGCGCGAGCAGGCTCATGCTTCCATCCTCCGCATCCGCCAGATGAGATGGAGGAAGAAGGGCGAGCCCACGATCGCCGTCAGCACCCCGAGCTTGAGATCCCGGTCGGGCGCGATGACCCGCACCGCGACATCGGCCGCAAGCAGCATGGCGGCCCCGCCCAGCGCCGAGGCGGGCAGGAGCCGCGACGGGCGCGCCCCCACCAGCGGGCGCAGGATGTGGGGCACCACGAGCCCCACGAAGCCCACCGTTCCCGCCACCGCGACCGCCGCCCCCACCGAGAGCGCCGTGCCGAGGATCAGCAGCAGGCGCACCCGGCCGAGCCGCACGCCCAGCGCCTCGGCCGCATCCTCGCCGAGCGTGAGCGCATCGAGCCCGCGGCCGAGCGTCAGGAGCAGCGCCGAGCCCGCCAGCAGGAAGGGCAGCGCCAGCGCCACATGGGTCATCGACCGGTCGGCGAGCGAGCCCATCATCCAGAAGACGATCTCCATCGCGGCGAAGGGATTGGGCGAGAGGTTGAGGATCAGCGCCACGCCCGCCGCGGCCAGCGCCGAGATGGCGACCCCGGCGAGGATCAGCGCCAGCGCCCCGCCGCGCGGCCCCGCAAGGCCGAGGATCAGGAGCACCGAGATCGCCGCGCCCGCCAGCGCCGAAAGCGGCAGCGCCAGCGTGAAGCTCGCGGCGAGCCCGGTCTGCAGCGCAATGACCGCGCCCAGCGCAGCGGATGAAGACACACCCACAAGCCCCGGCTCTGCCAGCGGATTTCGCAGGAACCCCTGCATCGCCGCGCCCGAGATGCCCAGCACCGCCCCCACCGCCAGCCCGAGGATCGCGCGCGGCAGGCGGATCTCGCGCATCACGAGCACGACGGCCTCGCCCTGACCCGTGACAAGGGCCCGGAGCGACTCGCCGAGCCCGAGCGCCGCAGGCCCCACGAGGAGCGACAGCAGGAAGAGCAGGACAACCAGAAGCGCCAGCGCCAGAAGAAGGAGGGGATATCTCACCGGGATCCGTCCAGTTCCGTGAGCCGGACCGCGGCGAGGTTCCGCCGCGCCTCGCCCATCACCTCGAGCGCCTGCAGCACGGCGGGCGTGCCGCAGATCCAGCCCCCGTCGGACACTTCGACCGAGCCTGCCTCCGCGCGCACCGCCTGCAGAGCGGGATGGTCCATAAGCTCCTCGGCCCGGGAGGCGCCGGGATAGGGCGAGGAGGTCACGATCATGTCGGGCTGCGCCATCACCAGCCGCTCGAGCGGAAGATCGCCCCCGCCGTCGAGCCCGAGCTCGGCCGCGACATTGGAAAAGCCCGTGTGGCGCAGGATCGCATCCGCAAGCGTGCCCGAGCCGGTGGTATAGCCGCGGGGGTAATACATCGCCGCCCGCGCGGGGGGCAGATCCACCTTGAGGCGGGCGAGGTCCGCCTCGAACTCGGCGACCAGCTCCTCGGCCCGCGCCTCGCGCCCTAGCGCCCGGCCCACCGTGCGCAACTGGTCGGGAATATCGGAGAAGGCGTTGGCGGGCGGCAGTTCGACCACCTCGATCCCGAGACTGCGCAAGAGATCGACACTCTGCCGCGCGGTGAAGGTCCCTGCGAGCACCACATCGGGGTGCATGAGGAAGACCTCTTCGGCCTGCCCCCGGTTCGCCGGATAGGCGCGCGCCTCCTCGACCATGGCCGAGGTCTGCGGCTCGGTGGCGAGATGGGACACCGAGAGCAGCTGTCCCGGCGCCGCGAGCATCATGGCAAGCTGATCGGTGCAGAGATTGATCGACACCACCCGCCGCGGCGCCTCGGCCACGGCGGGAGCGGCGGCGGCAAGCGCTGCCGCCAGCAGCAGCGCTCCGACTTGCTCAGAAAGACGCGCGGAAACCCGCAAAGATGGCCCTCCCGGAGGTTCCGTAGCCCGGCACCAGCTCATACTCCTCGTCAAGCAGGTTCTCCACCCGAAGATAGGCCTCCCGCCCGCTTCCGATATCCTTGGTCAGGGTGGCATCGACGAGCGAATAATTATCCACCGGTGTCCCGAAGTCGTCCGGCCGGTCCAAGGCTGCCGTGACTCCGATCCGGCCATGCAGCGTCGGCGTCAGGTCCGAGGTCAACTCCACCGCCACCAGATGCCGCGGCACGCTGGCCCAGCTGGTCGAAGCATTGGTCGCGCTGTCTGTATAGGTGTAGGCCGCAGCGAGGCCCAGCGTGCCGGTCAGCGCCATCTCGCCGGAAAGCTCGAGTCCGCTGCGCCGCGACGTACCCGGAACCTGGCTATAGCAGCCGGGACCGTTGGTGGCGGCCGCGGGGCAGCCCGTCGAAGTGCGGTCGAAGTCGATCAGGTCATCGACCTCGAGGTAGAAGGCGGTCGCGCGGACCGACGTTCCCTCCGAGAACTCGTGCTCGATGCCGAGATCGACGTTCCGGCTCTGCTCCGGCTGCAACTCGCGGGAACCATAGAAGCTGAACAGCTCGAAGTTCGACGGCGCGCGATAGCCGGTGCCGGCCTGGGCGCGCAGGATGGTCGCCTCGTCCAGCCGGTAGGCCAGCGCGACGCGCCCGGAATTGAAGCCGCCGAAGATCGAGTGGTCGTCGTGCCGCAGCGACAGCGCCACGTCCAGATCGCCAAGGCTGCGCGAGAATTCTCCGTAGACGCCCTTTGTCGAGCTGTTCTCGGACAGGTTGCCCCAGTCCCCGGTCTGATCGTAATCCTCGTTCTTCCAACCGGCTCCGAGGATCATCCGACCGCCCATGGCATCGAAGCCGCCGCGCCAGTCAACGCCAGTCCGATGACCTTCGTAGGTGTTCTCGGTCTGCCGCATCGCCGTGCCGTAGGTGCCGGTCACCGGATCGTAGTCGAGATAATTGGGCGCGAGCTCGTTCTCGAAGTAGGTCCTTTCGGTACGGAAATCGGTCACGCTGAACGTGTGGCTGACCGGCCCGGTATCGAATTCCGCAAAGGCGCGAAGCCCGGTCGAGGAACGGTCGAGACGCTCGTCGAAACTGCCGCCGTCGCCCAAGGCTATGGTTTCGGCCGTGATCTCGTCATAGGTCAGGCGCTGCCCCGACAGCGAACCGGGCAGGTAGTAGGCCGGATCGTAGTCGCTCTTGCTTTCTTCGGTGAAGCCGTTGATGCCGATACGCACTCCGCTCTGCAGCGTGCGGGCGACATAGAACGACAGGCGGTCGCCTCGATACCCATCGGCCTCGTCATTGCCGTCGGCTTCGCTCGCGTTCGAGAACCCGTCGGTCTCGATGTGCGAGAGCGTCAGCGCCACTTCCCAATCGTCCGAGAGATGGGTGATGCCGTAGGACAGCGCCAGCGTGTCGTTGCTGCCGGCCTCGGCCGCGACCGACTGGTGCGTACCTTCCTCGGTCGGGCGCCGCGAGGTGATGGTCCCCACGCCCCCCCCCGCCCCGGAGCCGTAGAGCGCGGACTGGCTGCCCTTCAGCACCTCGACGCGCGAGACGTCGGTCGTGCCGAGCTGGCCGAAGTCGAAGGCGACCTGCGTGCCGGTCGGGTCGGTCACGTCGATGCCGTCCACCAGAACGCCGACGTAATTCTGCGAGGCGCCGCGGATCGAGATGCCAGCCTGGCTTCCCATGGCGCCGCGAGTGTTCACCGAGACGCCGGGCAGGCGGCGAAGCACGTCCGAGAACCGCAGGTCCGCGGTGGAACGCAGGTCCTCGCCGGTCACGACCTCTACCGTCGCGCCGGAACGGCTGGCCTCGGTCTCGTCGAGATTGGCCGACACCACGATCTCGTCCAGCGCGATGTCCTGTGCCTGCAGCGGCAGCGGGCCCGCGGCCAGCAGCGCAACAAGGGAAACGGCAGTCTTCTTCATCTGTCCCTCTCCGTCCGGGTGCAGACCCGGAGTTCGTCTGTCAATGTCCTTGGAAAGGGTATGCCCCTCCGCCGACGGTGAAATCGTCACCTGAAGCGGATGTCCGCCTCCCGCACGCGCCCCGCGCGCAGGAAAGGGTGATCGCTCCGGCAGGTCTCCTGACTCGCGGGTCGCAGCTCGGACCGGCCTTCCCGGGACATCCCAGTGGCGCCGTCGGTCGTCGCTCGCCGCCTACAGTTGCGGGGGCAGCCGCGGAGTTGGGGAGATCTCCCCGCACCGCGTTCCCTTTTCATCCGGCCATCACGCCGGAACCGAAGCCGTTCCTCAATATGACACGTGACGGCCCTGTCAAGCGGCCCTGCCGCGGCGGATCCGCCGCCCCGCTGCGGAAGGCCCTGAAAAAAGGACTGGACCGGATGCGACCCTCCACCGCAGCATGAGGGGAAAAGGCAGGAGGAAAGACATGTTCCGCAGCTTCGGCGCCGAGGATGCAACCGGGCTTGCGGCCCTCGTGGCCCGGCGCGACACATCGCCCGAGGAGCTGCTGGACGCCGCCCTGGACGCGGTTGCGGCTGTCAACCCCGCGCTCAATGCCGTCGTGCTGGCGCAGGAGGAGGCCGCGCGGCGGAGCATCGCCGGGGGCCTGCCGCACGGACCCTTCCGCGGCGTGCCCTTCCTGCTCAAGGATCTCGGGTGCGAGGCGGTGGACTTTCCCTCGCACAACGGCTCGCGGCTTCTGGCGGACACGCGCTATGCGCGCGATTCGGCCATCTTCGCGCGGATCCGGGGCACCGGCGTCGTGACCTTCGGCCGGACCACCTCGCCCGAGGGCGGCATCGGGCCCGCCACGGAATCGGCCGTCTACGGCGGGCCCACGCGCAACCCCTGGAACCTCGACCATACGTCGGGCGGCTCGTCGGGCGGCGCGGGCGCGGCGGTGGCCGCAGGCATCGTGGCCATGGCCCATGGCTCGGACGGGGGCGGATCGGTCCGCATCCCGGCCTCCTCCTGCGGGCTCTTCGGGATGAAGCCCACCCGCGCGCGCCTGCCCGATGGCCCCTATGCGGGCGAGGGCTGGGCGGGCATGGCCATCGACGGCTTCCTCACCTGGTCGGTCCGCGACACGGCCCACATGCTCGATGCCTGCGCGGGCGCCGATCCCGGCGCGCCCTACTGGGCGCCGCCGCTCCTGCGCAGCCATGCGGATGCGATCAGCCGCCCGCCGCGTCGGCTGCGCGTGGGGATCTGCGACACGACCTTCACCGGCGCGCCGATCCACCCGGAGGTGCGGGCCGCGGTCGAGGCGGCGGGACGGCTGCTCGAGGGCCTGGGTCACGCGGTGAGGCCCTGTCTGCCCCGTGCCGATGTGGCGATGATGATGGAGGCCTGGACCGACATCGTGGCCTGCGGCACGGCGCTCGGCATCCGCAAGGCGCTGAAGGGCCGTGCGCCCGAGGGGCTGGTCGAGCCGGTCTCGCTGGGCGCGATGCGGCGCGCGGCCGAGATCCCGGGCGAGCGCTATCTCGAGGCGGTGGGCCAGATCCATGCCTTCGGCCGCCAGATGGCCGCGGTCTTCGACCCGGAGGCGGGAGAGGGCATCGACATCCTGCTGTCGGCCACCCTGGCCGAACCGCCGGCGCGGGTGGGCCGCTTCGGGCATGGAACCGAGGATTATGTCTCGTTCCGCACCGGACCGGAGGGCGTCTTCGCCTATTCCCCCTTCACCGCCGTCTTCAACGCCTCGGGCCAGCCCGCGGCCTCGCTCCCGCTCGGCATGAGCGCGGGCGGCCTGCCGATCGGCATCCATCTCGCGGCCCGCTTCGGCGCCGACGAAGAGCTGATCGCGCTCTGCGCAGAAATCGAGCGGGCGGCGCCGTGGATCGGGCGCAGGCCTGCCCCTTTGGTCGAAATGCCGCGCGCGCCGTTGATTTCGCGCTCGGGCGCCGCCTAACCTCGACCCAGACCCGATGGGAGGCCCTCCTTGAGCGACCCCGATGCCGTCGAAGCCCGCCATGTCGTCAAGGCCTTCGGACAGGGAGAGGTGGCCGTCCGCGCGCTCGACGATGTGTCCGTGGGGATCCGGCGGGGCGAGTTCTTCACGCTGCTCGGTCCCTCGGGCTGCGGCAAGACCACGCTCCTGCGGCTGATCGCGGGGTTCGAGGCGCCGAGTTCCGGCGCGATCCTGCTCGACGGGCGCGACATCACCGCCCTTCCGCCGAACCGCCGGCCGATCAACACGGTCTTCCAGAGCTACGCGCTCTTTCCGCATCTGACGGTGGCCGAGAATGTGGGCTTCGGCCTTCGGATGCAGGGCAAGCCGCGCACCGAGATCGAGACGGTCACGGCGCGGATGCTGGCGCTCGTCCGGCTCGAGGCGCTGGCGAAGCGCAAGGTGGCACAGCTTTCGGGCGGGCAGCAGCAGCGGGTGGCGCTGGCCCGCGCTCTGGCGCCGCAGCCGCGGGTGCTCCTGCTCGGGGAGCCGCTCTCGGCGCTCGATCTGAAACTCCGCAAGGAGATGCAGATCGAGCTGAAGCGGCTCCAGCACGAGACGGGCATCACCTTCGTCTTCGTGACCCACGATCAGGAGGAGGCGCTGACCATGTCGGACCGGATCGGGGTGATGAGCGCGGGCCGGATCCTGCAGATCGGCCCCCCGCGCGAGATCTACACCCGCCCGGCCAACCGCTTCGTGGCGAGCTTCATCGGCGAGACGAATTTCCTGCCCGCGCGCCATGCGGGCGGGCGGGTCACGCTCGATGCGGGCGGCGAGCTCACGGTCGAGGGCGGGCCCGAGGGGCGGGTGACGGTGGCCGTGCGCCCCGAGCAGGTGCGCCTCGTGGCGCCGGACGAGCCGGGCGCCCTGCCCGCCACGATCCGCGATCTGGTCTATTTCGGAACCGACACCCACTGCCATCTGGCCCTGGCCGACGGGACCGAGGTGGTGGCGCGCCTGCAGAGCAGCGCCTCGGGCGATCCGGGGCTCGAACCCGGCCAGCCCGCGGGCCTGCGCTTCGCCCCGGGCGCCGTGCAGCTGCTGGGGGACTGACATGGAGGAAGAGACCAAGCAGGCGCGGACGGGCTGGCTTCTGTCGGCGCCCGCCCTCGCGATCCTCCTCCTTGCCGCGTCGGGACCGCTGCTGGTGGTGCTGGTCTACAGCTTTCTCGTGAAGGGCCAGTATGGCGGCGTGATCTGGACCTTCTCGACCGAAGCCTGGTTCGAGGTGCTCTTCACCCGCGACATCTTCTCGGACGAAGTGACGCTCGCCGACGCCCATCTCGCGATCTTCTGGCGTTCGGTGAAACTCTCCCTGATGACGACGGCCATCGCCTTCGCCGTGGGCTTCCCCACCGCCTGGTTCATCGCGACCCGGCCGCCGAACCGGCGGGCGCTCTGGCTTTTCCTCATCACCATCCCGTTCTGGACCAACCTGCTGATCCGCACCTTCGCCATCAACGAGGTGATCCGCAACGAGGGCATCCTGAACACGCTGATGATCCGCGCGGGCCTGATCGAGCGGCCGATCCAGATCCTCTATACCGATACGGCGGTGCTGATCGGGATGGCCTATGTCTACCTGCCGCTCATGGTGCTGCCCCTTTTCGCCGCAATCGACCGGTTCGACATGCGGCTGCTGGAGGCGGCCTACGACCTTTATGCGAGCCGCTGGCAGGTGCTGCGGCGCATCATCCTGCCGCTGGTGAAGCCCGGGATCGTCGCGGGCTCGATCCTCGTCTTCGTCCCCTCGCTCGGCGCCTATGTCACGCCGCGGGTGCTGGGAGGCGGCAAGAACATGATGATCGGCAATTTCATCGAGCTGCAGTTCGGTCAGGGCCGCAACTGGCCGCTGGGCGCCGCGCTCTCGATGCTGCTTCTGGCCATCGTGATGGTGGCGCTTTTGATCTATGTCCGCGCAGCCGGACGGGGGACCGGCCATGGGTAAGAGCTTCGACGTGACGAGCCTGCCCGGCGTGCCCTTCGTGGCGGGCTTGGCCTTCCTCGCGCTCTATGCGCCGATCTTCACGCTGGTGGCCTATTCCTTCAACGACGCCAATGCCATATCGATCTGGGGCGGCTTCTCTTTCCGCTGGTACGAGGCCGCCTGGGCCAACCGGGAGGTGCAGGCGGCCACCGCCCGCTCGCTCGTCATCGCGGCGAGCGCCTCGGTCATCGCCACGTCGGCGGCCACCATGGCGGCGCTCGGCACCACAAGGCGGGGCGCCTTCCGCGGCCAGACCTTCATCTATGTGGCGATCAACCAGCCGCTGATGGTGCCCGAGATCGTGACGGCCGTGGCCCTCCTCATCGTCTTCGCGACCGTCAAGGTCGCCACCGGCTATGCGGGGCTCGGCTATCTGATCCTCGCCCATTCCGCCTTCTGCATCCCCTTCGCCTACCTGCCGATCCGGGCCCGGCTCGAGGGGATGGACCTCAGCCTCGAGACGGCGGCGGCGGATCTCTATGCCAACCCCTGGCAGACCTTCCGCCATGTCACCCTGCCGCTGATGGCGCCGGGCATCGTGGCGGGCGCGATGCTGGCCTTCGTGATCTCGCTCGACGATGTGGTCATCACCGAATTCGTGAAATCCGCCGGGCAGGATACGCTGCCCACCTACATGCTGGGCCAGATGCGCCGGGCGATCACGCCCGAGGTCAATGCGATCTCGACCGCCCTCCTCGGCCTCACCGTGGCGCTGCTGACCGTCTTCTTCCTACTGACCCGAAAGCGGGAGTGAACCCGCCCTTCCAACAAGGAGAGACCGATGAGACATCTCGCAGCCGCAGCCCTGCTGCTCGCCTCGACCAGCCTCGCGGGGGCGGCGGAACTGAACCTCTACAACTGGGGCAACTATACGAGCCCCGAGTTGCTCGCGAAGTTCGAGAAGGAGACCGGCATCAAGGTCACGGTCACCGACTACGACAGCAACGACACGGCGCTGGCCAAGATCGAGGCCGGGGGCCACGGCTTCGACCTCGTGGTGCCCTCGGCCAATTATGTGGGCATCTTCCGCGACAAGGGCCTTCTGACCGAGCTCGACCTCTCGAAGATCCCGAACCATGCCAACATCGCCCCCGAATGGGCGGATGTGGACTGGGATCCGGGCCGCGCCCATTCGGTGCCGTGGCAGTGGGGCACCACCGCGATCTCGGTGAATACGGCCGTCTACAAGGGCGACATCAACACCTCGGCGGTCTGGCTCGAAGTGCCGGACGAGCTGAAGGGCAAGGTCAATGTCGTGCCCGAGATGAACGACGTGGTGGCGCTGGCCACGATGTATGTGGGCGGCGAGCCCTGCTCGGAGGATCTGGAGGTTCTGAAGAAAGCGCGCGACCTGCTGATCGCGGCCAAGCCCGACTGGATCTCGATGGATTACGGCGCGACGGAGAAACTGTCGAACAACGACTGGGCGGCCTCCGTCAACTGGTCGGGCTCGTCGATGCGGGCGCGGCTGGCCAACCCGGACGTGGCCTACGGCTATCCCAGGGAGGGGTTCATCACCTTCATGGATTCCGTGGCGCTCCTGCGCGACGCGCGGAACGTGGAAGAGGCCTACAGCTTCCTCAACTTCATCCTCGAGCCCGAGAATGCCGCCATGATCTCGGCCTTCGCGCGCTACTCGCCGGGCGTCGCCGGTGCGGCCGAGTTCCTTCCCGAGGACATGAAGACCGCCCCCGAGGTGGTGATCCCGGCCGAGTTCGCCGACAAGGGCATCTTCCTGCCGGCCTGCAGCCCGAAGGCGCAGGAATATATCACCGCGATCTGGACCGAGCTGCAGAAGTGACCCTGACCGGCGGGGCCCGCGCCCCGCCGGACCGATTCGCGGCGGGGGCCGGCCCCCGCATCAGGAGGGCTGAGCCCCAGCTCCCTGCGGCCATCTGCCCTACGCCCTAGGACGCAGCGGCCCCCTGCCCCCCCATCTCCGACCGGGGGAGCGGCGGCGTGACCCGTCCGTCACAGACCCTCGTCCTTCCGCAAAATCGCGGTCGGGTCCCGGATTTCCCGGCCCGACTACCGCTCAAGATGTGTAAGATCGCCCTGAGATTGCGACATTTTCCAATCACGGGACGAGATTCATGGATCTGAGCATTTTCAGGAACGACCGGGCGAAGCCCGTTCCGCGCCCCGCTCCGGCAGGCAGCGCAAGCGGCCTTCCCGATCCGCTGGCGCCCACCATCTTCCACGAGGCCTGGTGGCTCGACGCCTCTGCACCGGAAGGCTGGTCGGAGGCCGTGGTGCGGGCCGACAACCGCATCGTGGGCCGGCTGCCCTACATGATCCTGCGCAAGCCCTTCGGGCAGACCTCCTGCGAGATGCCGAAGTTCGCGCATTTCCTCGGCCCGGCGGTGGCGCCGGGCCCCGGCGCGCGGGCCAACCGCGCGCTCAAGGAGGCGCAGATCGTGCGCGAGCTGCACGAACAGCTGCCGCCGACCGGCAACCTCTACATGCGGATGCACCGGGGCGTGACCGACACGATGGTGCATGCCGAGGCGGGGCTTCACATGCTGGTCAATTTCACCTTCGAGATCGCCCCAGACTGTGAGCAGGCGATCTGGGCCGGAATGCGCGACAAGACCCGCAACATCATCCGCCGCGCGCAGGAGAAGCATGGCGTGAGCGACACGCTCGACCCGCGCGCCTTCGCCGCCTGCTACCGCCGCAATGTGGATGAGGCCGGCCACGACAGCTACTACGAGACGGACGAGATCGTGCGCGTCTGCACCGCAGCCCTCGAGCGGGGCCGCGGGCGCATCCTCTCGGCCACGGGACCGGACGGCAGCCTCGCGGCTGCGATCTTCACCATCTGGGACGCGACCGCCTGCTACTACCTGCTCGCCACCCGTTCGCGGGGGGAAGATCACGGCGCGACAAGCCTGCTCCTCTGGGAAGCGATCCGCCATGCCAACCGGATGGGGCTGATCTTCGATTTCGACGGGCTCTACACCCGTGGCAACCGGGTGTTCTTCACCGGCTTCGGCGGCACCGTCCATCCGCGCTACGTCGTCTGCGGCAGCACCCGCACCTACCGGGCCGCGGCGGCGCTCTCCAAGGCCCTGGGCCGGCTCCGCCGCCCCTGAAAGGAGGGGGCGCAGCCTCGGCCCCGGAGGCCGCGATCCGCGCAGAAACGAAGGGCGGCCCGCGGGGCCGCCCTTCCTGCCTCTCAGACCGGCTGTCCGGTCACTCGACCTTGATCTCGGCCGTCGGACGCGGCGTCCCTTCCGTCTCGGCCGGCAGGACCGGCAGCGTGACCGGCGGCATGGTCCCCGTGAGGCTCTCGAGGAATGCCACCACCTGGCCCACCTCTTGGTCGCTCATCGTCTCGCCGAGCTGGCTCTCGGCCATGATCGTGACGGCGGTCTTCAGATCCCAGACCTTGCCCGAGTGGAAATAGGGCGCCGTCACCGCCACGTTGCGGAGCGGCGCCGCCCGGAAGACATATTCGTCGTCCACCGTGGCCGTCACCGCGAAGCGGCCCTTGTCGCCCTCGGGCAGGATGTCCGCACCGGGCTTCTCGATCAGGCCGAACGGATAGTAGCCGTGCCCGCCCACGTTCACGCCCGAGTGGCAGCTCGAGCAGCCCTTGTCGATGAACAGCGCAAGCCCGGCCCGCTGGTCCTCGGTCAGGGCCGCATCGTCCCCGTTCAGGAAGGCGTCGAAGGGCGCGGGGGTGATGAGCGTCGCCTCGAAGGCCTCGATGGCCTTGGCCATGTTGTCGAAGTTGGTGGGTTCGGGCTCGCCCGGGAAGGCGGCGGCGAACCAGTCGACATATTGCGGCAGCGACTTCAGCGTCACCTCGACCTGCGCCGGCGTGTTCGCCATCTCGACCCCCGCCTGCACCGGCCCCTTGGCCTGCGCCTTCAGGTCGTCGGCCCGCCCGTCCCAGAACTGGGCCTCGTTCAGCACGGCATTGAGCACGGTGGGCGCGTTCCGCGGCCCCTTCTGCCAGCCGTGGCCGATCGAGGTCTCGAGGTTGTCGTCGCCGCCCGTGGTCAGGTTGTGGCAGGAATAGCAGGAGAAGACGCCCGAGGCCGACAGACGCGGGTCGAAGAAGAGCGCCTTGCCGAGGTCGATCTTCTCCGGGGTGATGCGGTTGTCCTTCACCGCCGGAACGGTCGAGGGCAGCGGGGCGAAATAATCCAGAGCCTTGTCCCGGAGGGCGTCGGCCTGAGCCGCGCCGGCGAGGGCCGTCGTCGCGATCAGGGCGGTAAGGGTCAGGCGCATGGTCGGTCTCCTGTGCAATCGTTTACGCGTTGACCGGACGCTAGAACGGTTCCAACCGGATCCCCTTGACTTAGATCAATTCTAATCTGCCAGTTTGTCCGCGGCCCGGCTTGCGCGGGCCGCTGTTCCCGGCGACAAGTCTCGCGCCCCAAGGGATGGACCCGCGTGACGCTCTACCGCCTCCTTCTCCGCCTCCTGCTGCCCGGCCTCGTCCTGGGCGTGCTCCTGCGCCGCCTGCGCGGCCGGGGCGTCGCGCATGAGCTGACCGAGCGGCTGGCGCTGGGGCGGGGCGCAGGCCGCCCGATCTGGCTGCATGGCGCGAGCAACGGCGAGATCACCTCCGCCCGCTGGCTGCTCGAGGAGCTGCTGGCGCGCGATCCGTCCGCAAGTCTGCTCGTCACCTGCAACAATCCCACGGCGCGGACGATGGTCGCAGGCTGGGGCCTGCCGCGCACCGAGGCCCGGCTCGCGCCCTGGGACAGCCCGGGCCCTGTCCGCCGCTTCCTCACGCACTGGCGGCCGCGGGCCCTGCTCCTGCTCGAGAACGAGCTCTGGCCCGAGCGGCTCGCCGGATGCGCCGCCCGCGGCATTCCGGTGCTCGCCATCGGCGCGCGCCTGTCGGAGAGCTCGGCGCGGCGCTGGGACAAGGTCGCGCCCGGGCTCCTGCGGCGGATGCTCGGCGCGATCGGCTGGCTCTCGGCCCAGGATGCGGCCTCCGAGCGACGCTTCGTCGCGGCA
>NZ_MABH01000083.1 GCF_001720585.1 Cereibacter johrii
CGGCGCTGGTCTCGCGCCTGCCCGAAGGTCTCCCCGAGGGCGCGCCGCTCCTCCTCGTGCCCGATGTGCTCGAAGGGCTCCGCGCGCTCGGCCGCGCGGCCCGCGCCCGGACCCGCGCCCGCGTCGTGGGCGTGACGGGCTCGGTCGGCAAGACCTCGACCAAGGAGATGCTGCGCGCCACGCTCGGCGGGCAGGGCACGGTCCATGCCGCCGAAGCCTCCTACAACAACCACTGGGGCGTGCCGCTCACGCTGGCGCGGATGCCCGCGGACGTGGATTTCGCCGTCGTCGAGATCGGCATGAACCATCCGGGCGAGATCGCCCCGCTCGCGCGCCTCGCGCGGCCGCATCTGGCCGTCATCACCACCGTGGCCGCGGCCCATCTCGAGGCCTTCGACAGCCTGTCCGCCATCGCGGAGGAAAAGGCCGCGATCCTCGAGGGGCTCGAGCCGGGCGGACGGGCGATCCTGCCCGCAGGGCTCGACGTGTCGCCGGTGCTCCTGGCCCGCGCCGCGGCGCTGGGCGTGCCGGCCGTGAGCTTCGGCCCGACGGCCGCGGCCGACTGGCGCCTCACCGACATCCAGATCACCCCCGAGGCCACCATCGCGCGGGCGAGCCACGCCGGCGGAAGCTTCCTCTTCAAGGTGCTGACGCCGGGCCGGCATTTCGCCTCGAACGCGCTCGCCACCCTCGCCGCGGCCGAGGCGCTCGGGCTCGATCTCACCATCGCCGCCTGCGACCTCGGCCTCTGGACGCCGCCCTCGGGCCGCGGCACGCGCGAGCGCATCGCGCTCGACCCGGTGGACGAGGCGGGCTTCGACCTGATCGACGATGCCTTCAACGCCAACCCCGCCTCGATGGCGGCAAGCCTCGAGCTTCTGGCCGCGATGGCGCCCACCGACGGGGTCGGGCGGATCGCCGCCGGCCGCCGGATCGCGATTCTCGGCGACATGCTCGAGCTCGGGCCCACCGAGGCCCAGCTGCACCGTGCGGTGGCCGACCATCCCGCCATGGCCGGGATCGCGCTCGTTCATTGCGTGGGCCCCCGGATGCGGGCGCTCCACGAGGCGCTGCCGCGCCGCCAGCGCGGCGAATGGGTCGAGACCGCGGCCGAGCTCGTGCCGCGGGCCCGCCTCCTGGTCGATGCGGGCGACATCGTGCTGGTGAAGGGCTCGAAAGGGATCAAGGTCAGCCTGGTGGTTGACGCGCTCCGCAAACTGGGCCAGTCGAGCCCATCCAGGACCTGAGGGGCCGACCAGATGCTGTATCTCCTGACCGCCTTCTCCGACGGCGGCGACATTTTCAACCTCTTCCGCTACCTGACCTTCCGGGCCGGAGCCGCCTTCTTCACCGCGCTGATCTTCGGCTTCCTCTTCGGCCGCCCGCTGATCGACTTCCTGCGCCGCAAGCAGGGCAAGGGCCAGCCGATCCGGGACGACGGCCCGGCCACCCATTTCGCCAAGGCGGGCACCCCCACCATGGGCGGCCTCCTGATCCTCTCGGCCCTGGTGGTCTCGACGCTCCTCTGGGCGCGGCTCGACAATCCCTATGTCTGGATCGTCCTGCTCGTGACCGTGGCCTTCGGCCTGATCGGCTTCGCCGACGACTATGCCAAGGTGAAGAAGCAGAACACCAAGGGTGTGCCGGGCCGGGTGCGTTTCCTGATCGGGCTGCTGATCGCCGCGCTCGCGGCCATCGCGGCCGCCTGGTCGCACCCGCCGGATCTGACGCTCCAGCTCGCCATGCCCTTCTTCAAGGATGCGCTCATCAATCTGGGCTGGTTCTTCGTGCCCTTCGCCATGGTGGTGATCGTGGGCGCGGCCAATGCGGTGAACCTGACCGACGGGCTCGACGGATTGGCCATCATGCCGGTGATGATCGCGGGCACCACGCTCGGCGTGATCGCCTATGTCGTCGGCAACTTCAATCTGACCGACTATCTGGGCGTCCATTTCGTCCCCGGCACGGGCGAGCTTCTGATCTTCACCTCCGCGCTCGTGGGGGGCGGTCTGGGCTTCCTGTGGTACAATGCGCCCCCCGCCGCGGTCTTCATGGGCGACACGGGCTCGCTCGCCCTCGGCGGGGCGCTCGGCGCCATCGCCGTCTGCACCAAGCACGAGATCGTGCTCGCCATCGTGGGTGGCCTCTTCGTCACCGAGGCGCTCTCGGTCATCATCCAGGTGCTCTATTTCAAGCGCACGGGGCGGCGGGTGTTCCTGATGGCGCCGATCCACCACCATTTCGAGAAGAAGGGCTGGGCCGAGCCGCAGATCGTGATCCGCTTCTGGATCATCTCGCTGATCCTCGCCCTGATCGGCCTCTCGACCCTCAAGCTGCGCTGAACGCAGCTTGCGCGCCCGGCCCTGCCGGGCGCTGCAGCCTCCGGGAACAAGCCCCGCCCGACGCCCGTTCTCCTGCCGCAACACGAGGAGAACGACATGGCAAAGGCGCCGCACGAGAGTCCCGAGGAAGGCGACCCGAAGGATCCCTACGCCACCGGCGACGCGACGCGGCCCGGCTCGGCCACGATGGCCGACCGCGAGACCGAGTCCCCTCGCGACATCGACGATACCGGCCGCACCGATGCGGCGGGCTATGATGTCGATCCGCCGCCGGACGCCCGGACGCAGCACAGCCACGACATCGGCCTGTCCGACGAGGATGCCGAGCATCAGGGCTGGCGCGAGTTCGACAGCACCGTCGAATGGGAGGGCGAGGAGCCCTATCCGGCCGAGCCCGCCACCGATACGGAGGAGGCGGCCGAAGAAGAGGCGCTGGCCGAGGAGGATCTCTCCGACGATACGGGCGAAGAGGCTCCCGTGGCCGATCTGGCCGAGGCGGTGACGGCGCTTCTCGAGGACGATCTCGAGATCGATGTGGCCGACCTCTCGGTCGAGGTGCGCGGCGCGACGGTGATCCTGCGCGGCAGCGCGGGCAGCGCCGAGGACAGCGAGCGCGCCGCCGAACGCGCGGCCGGCGTGCCGGGTGTCCGCGCCGTCGAGAACGAACTCTCCGTCTGACGGACCGGGCGTCATAGACGAACCAGAGCGGGCCTTGCGTCCGGCGGCCCTTCGGACGGGCCCCCCGCCGGGTCCGGATCGTCTGCCGGGCGACTCATCGGCGCGGCCCTCTGCTCGGGCCCGGGAATGCGCTTACCGGCGATCTGCGGATCGGGCGCGGCGCGCAGAAGGGGAGGGGGCGCCTTGCACCTCCCCGCATCCGCCTCCATTCTCCGGCCCGACCTGCAGAAGGATGCGTCAGAATGATTCCCGTCCGCGGCCTCGAGGGCCGAAAGGTGGCCGTGCTCGGCCTCGGCCGTTCCGGTCTTGCCACCGCCCGTGCGCTGGAAGCCGGGGGCGCCGAGCCGCTCCTGTGGGACGACAGTCCCGAGGCGCGCGCCAAGGCCGAGGGGCAGGGCTTCACGGTGACGGATCTCACCCGCGACCGGGCTTTCGAGGGCGTGGCGCTTCTCGTCACGAGCCCCGGCATCCCGCATCTCTATCCCGCTCCGAACCCGGTGATCGCGCGCGCCATGGCGGCGGGTGTGCCGGTCGACAATGACATCGGCCTCTTCTTCCGCAGCTTCGCCACCCGCGACTGGGACGCGTTCGACCAGATGCCGCGCGTGGTCTGCGTCACCGGCTCGAACGGCAAGTCCACCACCACGGCGCTCATCCACCATATCCTGTCGGAGGCCGGCCGGCCCACGCAGATGGCGGGCAACATCGGCCGCGGGGTGCTCGATCTCGACCCCGCCCGCGATGGCGAGGTGGTGGTGCTGGAGCTCTCCTCCTACCAGACCGATCTCGCCCGCGCGCTGACGCCCGACGTGGCGGTCTTCACCAACCTCTCGCCCGACCATCTCGACCGGCACGGCGGGATGGGCGGCTATTTCGCGGCCAAGCGCCGTCTGTTCGCCGAAGGCGGCCCGGACCGGGCCGTGATCGGCGTGGACGAGCCCGAGGGGCTCTATCTCGCGGGCCAGCTGTCGGTCGCACCCGAGGACGACCGGGTGATCCGCATCTCGGCGGGCCAGAAGCTCGAGCGGTTCGGCTGGTCGGTCTTCGCGCGCAAGGGCTTCCTCGCGGAATGGCGCAAGGGCCGGCAGATGGCCTCGATCGACCTGCGCGCCATGCCCGGCCTGCCCGGGGCGCACAACCACCAGAACGCTTGCGCGGCCTATGCGGCCTGCCGGACGCTGGGCCTCGCCCCGCGCCAGATCGAGGCGGCGCTCGCCTCCTTTGCGGGCCTGCCGCACCGGAGCCAGACGGTGGGCGAGAAGGGCGGCGTGCGCTTCGTGAACGATTCGAAGGCCACCAACGTGGACAGCGCCGCCAAGGCGCTGCAGGCCTTCCCGAAGATCCGCTGGATCGCGGGCGGGCTGGGCAAGGACGGCGGGATCGTGGCGCTGCAGCCGCATCTGGGCTCGGTGGTGAAGGCCTATCTCATCGGCCATTCGGCGCGCGACTTCGCGCTGCAGATCGGCGCGACCGACCACGAGATATGCGAGACGATGGAGCGCGCGGTGGCCCGGGCGGCCGAGGAGGCGCAGCCGGGCGAGGTCGTGCTGCTCGCGCCCGCGGCGGCGAGCTTCGATCAGTATCCGAACTTCGAGAAGCGCGGCGAGGACTTCATGGAGAAGGTGAAGGCCCTGCTGTAACGGCGCGATCCGGGCCGCAACGGTCGGCGCGGACGCAGGCGAGGGAGGGAGAGGGAATGGAAGGACGCTGCATCTGCGGGGAGGTCGCCTACAGGCTGACCGAGCGGCCGCTCTTCGTGCATTGCTGCCACTGCAGCTGGTGCCAGCGCGAGTCCGGCAGCGCCTTCGCGCTCAACGCCCTGATCGAGACCGATCGGATCGAGCTTCTGGCGGGGAGGCCCGAGGCGGTGGCCGTCCCCTCGCATTCGGGCAAGGGGCAGGAGATCCTGCGCTGCCCGCGGTGCCGGGTCGCGCTCTGGAGCCATTACGCGGGGGCAGGGCCGTTGATGGCCTTCGTGCGCGTGGGCACGCTCGCAGAGCCCGCCTCCTGCCCGCCCGACATCCACATCTACACCACGACGAAGCTGCCCTGGGTCCGGCTCGACGAGGGGGTGCCGGCCATGGCGGAATATTATGCCCGCAGCAAGCACTGGCCGGAGCCGAGCCTCGCGCGCTGGCAGATCCTGCGCGCGCGCATGTCCGCTTGACCCGGGGCGACCGCCGGCGGGGCAGGGTCGGAGGGCATGGTCGCTTTGGGCGGGCGGTCCCCGCCGGCTGAATCCGCAAGCCGGCCGAAAGCCTGACGGCCCGGAGGCTCCGGAGAGGGGCGGCGGCGGGCCGACGCTCATGCGACGGGATAGAATGCCATCGCGCCCGGCCCCCGGCTGCTGTATCGCTCGGGCAGACCGGCGGCGCAGGCGGCACGGTCCGGTCCTGATGCGGGTCAGCCCACGGCCTTTTCCGCGTCCTCCAGCCAGGGCGCGGCAGAAGGATCGGCGACAGGGAGCGGGATCCTCATGACCGACAAGGCCCCCCGAGGGGTCCGTTCAGGCTGCGAGCATCCGGTCGAGGTGGCGGTAGGCCTCCTCCATCTCGGCCGCCATCGCCGAAGCGGCGACTGCGTCGCGGGCCTCGGGCGTGGCATAATCCACCGACATCGCAAGTTCGGTGCCGCCCTCCACGGGCAGAAGCTGAAGGGTCACGAGCGTCTCGCCGCCCGTCCAGTCCTCGTCGTAGAGCTCGCTGTGGATCAGCCGGTGCGGCGGCTCGGCGAGGATCACCCGGCCGGTGAGGCCCCGCGTGCGACCCTCGGGTCCGGTCCAGACCTGTCGGATGAGGCCCCCCTTGTGGGGCTCGAACACGCACTCCGTCATGGGCCAGCCCATCGCGAAGAGCCAGGCCGGAAGGAGCGCGGGGCTCGTGAGGGCGGCCCAGAGCTGGTCGGGGGTCGCCGCGAACGGCCGTCGGAACTCGAGACGGGTGGCGCTTCCGGGGCCGATCTGGATTTCGTCCGCCAACGGTGCTCTCCCTCTGCCGCGCCCTCCGCGCGCGACGCGCGGCCCTGGCGGAGAAACGCCGGTCCGGCCCGTCCGTTCCGTCCGCCTTTCCG
The DNA here is from genome assembly GCF_001720585.1 of Cereibacter johrii. Taxonomy (GTDB): domain Bacteria; phylum Pseudomonadota; class Alphaproteobacteria; order Rhodobacterales; family Rhodobacteraceae; genus Cereibacter_A; species Cereibacter_A johrii. Next base: position 6,090 of record NZ_MABH01000083.1, read on the forward strand.
CTGGCCTTGAGCGCCGCATTTGGCTAGACTTTTCACCAGACCCGGAAAACGGGCGGACGAGGCAGTGCAGGCGGATTTTTCCCATGACTGAGATGGTCTATGGCTCCATGCCCGTGCGGGCGACCGAGCCGGTTCTTCCCCGCTGGTGGCGCACCATCGACAAATGGTCGCTGACGTCGATTCTGGTGCTGTTCGGGATCGGGCTGCTGCTCGGCCTCGCGGCCTCCGTGCCGCTGGCCACGCGCAACGGGCTCGACCCGTTCTACTACGTCCAGCGGCAGGCCTTCTTCGGCGGCATGGCGATCGTGGCGATGTTCGCCGTCTCGATGATGTCGCCCGACATGGTGCGTCGCCTGGGCGTGCTGGGATTCGCGGGCGCCTTCGTGGCCCTCGTGCTCCTGCCCTTCTTCGGCACCGACTTCGGCAAGGGCGCGGTGCGCTGGTTCTCGTTCGGCTTCGCCTCGGTGCAGCCGTCGGAATTCCTCAAGCCCGGCTTCGTGATCCTCGGCGCCTGGCTCATGGCCGCGAGCCAGGAGCTGAACGGCCCGCCCGGCAAGAGCTTCTCCTTCGCCCTCACCACCGTGATCGTGCTTCTCCTCGCCATGCAGCCCGACTTCGGTCAGGCGGCGCTGGTGCTCTTCGGCTGGAGCGTGATGTATTTCGTGGCCGGCGCGCCCATGACGCTGATCGCCGTCATCATGAGCATCGTGGGGGCGGGCGCCTTCTTCGCCTACAATTCGTCCGAGCACTTCGCGCGCCGGATCGACGGCTTCCTGAACCCCGACCTCGATCCGCGCACCCAGCTGGGCTACGCCACCAACGCCATTCAGGAGGGCGGCTTCTTCGGCGTGGGCGTGGGCGAGGGACAGGTGAAATGGTCGCTGCCCGACGCGCATACCGACTTCATCATCGCGGTCGCGGCCGAGGAATACGGGCTGATCCTCGTCCTCATCATCCTCGCGCTCTACGGCACGGTGACGGTGCGCAGCCTCTTCCGGCTGATGCGCGAGCGCGATCCCTTCATCCGTCTTGCGGGCACGGGCCTTGCCTGCATCTTCGGCGTGCAGGCCATGATCAACATGGGCGTGGCCGTGCGGCTTCTGCCGGCCAAGGGCATGACGCTGCCCTTCGTGAGCTACGGCGGCTCGTCGGGGATCGCGGCGGGGGGGACGGTGGGGATGCTTCTGGCCATGACCCGCTCGCGCCCGCAGGGCGAGATCGGCGACATCCTCTTCAAGCGGGGGCGGTGACATGGGCCGGCCGCTCCTCCTGATCGCAGCGGGAGGGACGGGGGGGCACATGTTTCCCGCTCAGGCCCTGGCCGAGGCGATGGTCCGCCGCGGCTGGCGCGTGAAGCTGTCCACCGATGCGCGCGGCGCCCGCTATGCCGGGGGCTTCCCCCATGTCGTCGAGATCGAGGAGGTGAGCTCGGCCACCTTCGCGCGCGGCGGCCCGCTGGCCAAGGCTCTGGTCCCCCTCCGCATCGCGGGCGGCGTGGCCTCGGCCGTCGCGGGCTTCCTGCGCGACCGGCCCAAGGTCGTGGTGGGCTTCGGCGGTTATCCCTCGATTCCCGCCCTGTCGGCGGCCGTGGCACTGCGCCTGCCGCGGATGATCCACGAACAGAACGGGGTGCTGGGCCGGGTGAACCGGCTGTTCGCGCCGCGCGTGCAGGCGGTCTGCTGCGGCACCTGGCCCACGGAGCTGCCCGACGGAGTGGAGGGCTACTATACCGGAAATCCCGTGCGCGCCGCCGTCCTCGAACGGGCGTCCGCCCCCTATATCGTGCCCGGCGACTATCCGATGAGCCTCGTCGTGATCGGCGGCAGCCAGGGCGCGCGGATCCTGTCGGACGTGGTGCCCGAGGCCATCGCGCGCCTGCCCGAGGAGATCCTCGCCAACCTCCGCATCGCCCATCAGGCGCGCGAGGAGGATGTGGCGCGCGTGACCGAAGCCTATGACCGGGCCGGGCTTCTGGCCGAGGTGAAGACCTTCTTCACCGACATTCCGCGCAGGCTCTCCGAGGCGCAGCTCGTCATCTCGCGCTCGGGCGCCTCGTCGGTGGCCGACATTTCGATCATCGGCCGGCCCGCGATCCTCGTGCCCTTCGCGGCGGCCACCGCCGACCATCAGACCGCGAACGCCCGCGGCCTCGTCGAGGCCGAGGCCGCCATTCTCATCCCGGAATCCGCGCTTGACCCCGCCGCGCTCTCGGAGCACATCGCCGCGGTGCTGTCGCAGCCCGACGCGGCGCGGCAGATGGCGCGCAATGCGCTGGCCCATGGCCGCCCCGATGCCACCGAGCGTCTCGTCGAGGTGGTGGAGCATCTGGCAAGGAAAGAAACATGAACGCCGCAACGAAGCTGCCAGGGGAACTCGGCCCCATCCATTTCGTCGGCATCGGCGGCATCGGCATGTCGGGCATCGCCGAGGTGCTGATGACGCTGGGCTACCGTGTGCAGGGCTCGGATGCGAAGGCCTCGAAGATCACCGACCGGCTGGTGTCGCTGGGCGCCACCTTCTTCGAGGGGCAGCGCGCGGGCAATCTCGGCGAGGCGGCGGTCGTCGTGATCTCCTCGGCGATCAAGAAGGGCAATCCCGAGCTCGAGGAGGCGCGGCTGCGCGGCCTGCCGGTGGTGCGCCGGGCCGAGATGCTGGCCGAACTCATGCGGATGCGCTCGAACATCGCCATCGCGGGCACCCACGGCAAGACCACGACCACCACCATGGTGGCCACGCTTCTGGACAAGGGCGGCTTCGATCCGACCGTCATCAACGGCGGCGTGATCCATGCCTACGGCTCGAACGCCCGGGCGGGCGCCGGCGAATGGATGGTTGTCGAAGCGGACGAATCGGACGGCTCGTTCAACCGCCTGCCTGCGACCATCGCCATCGTGACGAACATCGACCCCGAGCACATGGAGCACTGGGGCTCGTTCGACGCGCTGCGCAAGGGCTTCTACGACTTCGTCACCAACATCCCCTTCTACGGGCTCGCCGTCTGCTGCACCGACCATGCCGAGGTGCAGGCGCTGGTGGGCCGCGTCACCGACCGGCGGATCGTGACCTTCGGCTTCAATGCGCAGGCCGACGTGCGCGCGATCAACCTGCGCTACGAAAACGGCATCGCCCATTTCGACGTGGCCCTGCAGTCCGAAGGGGCGGGCCATGTGATCGAGGGCATGAGCCTGCCGATGCCCGGCGACCACAACGTGTCGAACGCGCTCGCCGCGGTCGCGGTGGCCCGCCATCTCGGCATGAAGAAGGACGAGATCCGCGAGGCTCTGGCGGCCTTCGGCGGCGTCAACCGGCGCTTCACCAAGGTGGGCGAGGTGGGCGGCGTCACCATAATCGACGATTACGGCCACCATCCGGTCGAGATCGCGGCCGTGCTGAAGGCCGCGCGGCAGGCGGTGAAGGGCCGGGTGATCGCCGTCCACCAGCCGCACCGCTACAGCCGGCTCCATTCGCTGTTCGACGATTTCTGCACCTGCTTCAACGAGGCCGACGTGGTGGCCATCGCCGAGGTCTATGCCGCGGGCGAGGATCCGATCCCGGGAGCCAGCCGCGACGATCTGGTGGCGGGGCTCATTGCCCACGGCCACCGGCACGCGCGCGCCATCCTCTGCGAGGACGATCTCGAGCGGCTGGTGCGCGAGCAGGCCCGGCCGGGCGACATGGTCGTGTGCCTCGGCGCGGGCACCATCTCGGCCTGGGCCAACAACCTGCCCGCGCGTCTGATGGGGAAGGCGGCGTAAGCCGCCGGGGGGGATGGTCGCTCCGCTTCTCCTCGCCGGGCTCTGGGTGGTGGCCGCGATGGCCGTCCATCGCCTGCCGGCCCGCGCGCACTGGCTGGGCCTTGCGCTCCTCATCCTGGCCGGCATCCCGCTTCTGGGCTGGGTGACCTACCGGCACGGACCCTTTCTCGGCATGTTCGCCCTGATCCTCGGGGCGGCCAGCCTCTACTGGCCGGTGGGCCGGTTCGGCGGCCGCCTGCGCCGCCCCCCGCCGGAGCATGTCGAATGATGCCGCCCGTCCGCGGCACCCTGACCGAAGGCCGCTCCCTCGCCGATCTGACCTGGCTCCGCGTGGGCGGACCCGCCGACTGGCTGTTCCAGCCCGCGGACGAGGCGGATCTCGTGCAGTTCCTCTCCGCGCTCGACCCGGCGGTGCCGGTCTTCCCGATGGGCGTGGGCTCGAACCTCATCGTCCGCGACGGCGGGCTGCGTGCCGTGGTGATCCGGCTCGGCCGCGGCTTCAACGCGATCCGCATCGAGGGCGACCGCGTGATCGCCGGGGCCGCCGCGCTCGATGCCCATGTGGCGCGCCGCGCGGCCGAGGCCGGGCGCGACCTCACCTTCCTGCGCACCATCCCGGGCTCGATCGGCGGGGCGGTGCGGATGAATGCGGGCTGCTACGGCTCCTATGTGGCGGACCATCTGATCGAGGTGCGGGCCGTCACGCGTGAGGGCAGGGCGGTCACGCTGCCCGCGGCCGAGCTGGGGCTCGCCTACCGCCAGAGCGCCCTGCCCGAGGGCTGCGTGCTGACCGAGGCCACCTTCCGCGCCGAGGCGGGCGACCCGGCCGACCTCGCGCGCCGCATGGAAGAGCAGATCGCCCGCAGGGATTCGAGCCAGCCCACCAGGGAGCGCAGCGCGGGCTCGACCTTCCGCAATCCGGCCGGTTTCTCCTCGACCGGGCGAGCCGACGACACGCACGAGTTGAAGGCCTGGAAACTCATCGACGAGGCCGGAATGCGCGGCGCGCGGCGCGGCGGGGCTCAGATGAGCGAGATGCATTCCAACTTCCTCATCAACGCGGGCGGCGCCACGGCGGCCGATCTCGAAGGTTTGGGGGAGGAAGTGATAAAAAGGGTTTTCCAAAGCTCGGGAATCCGGCTAGAGTGGGAAATCATGCGGGTTGGTGAACTGCCCGTTAACAAAGAATAATAACGCGTCCACGGGACGCGATTGAGGCGGAAAAGATACATGGCGGGACAGTCCGGCAGGACGTTCCCCAGGGTTGCTGTGCTGATGGGCGGGGCCTCGACCGAGCGCGAGGTGTCGCTGTCGTCGGGCCATTCGTGCAGCGCAGCCCTGCGGGACGCAGGCTATGAGGTGACGGAGGTCGATGCCGGCCCCGACCTCGCCCGCGTGCTGGCGGACCTGTCCCCCGATGCCGTCTTCAATGCGCTCCACGGCCGCTGGGGCGAGGATGGCTGCGTGCAGGGCCTGCTCGAGTGGCTGCGCATTCCCTATACCCATTCCGGCGTGCTGGCCTCGGCGCTGGCCATGGACAAGGCCCGCGCGAAGGAGGTCTTCGCCGCAGCCGGGCTGCCCGTCACCCGGAGCGTGCTCGCCACGCCCGCGGAGGTTCGGGCGCGCCACCTCCTGCCGCCGCCCTATGTGGTCAAGCCCAATGCCGAGGGCTCTTCGGTGGGCGTCTACATCGTGCATGAGGATGCCAACGGTCCGCCGCAGCTTGCGGCCGACATGCCGCAGACCCTGATGGTCGAGACCTATGTCCCCGGCCGCGAGCTGACCGTCACCGTGATGGGCGACCGGGTGCTTGCGGTCACCGACATCCTGTCCGACGGCTGGTACGATTACGACGCCAAATATCGGCCCGGCGGCTCGCGCCATATCGTGCCTGCCGACCTGCCGGCCGAGATCACCGAGGCCTGCCACGACATCGCGCTCCGCGCCCACCGGGCGCTCGGCTGCCGGGGCATCTCGCGCTCGGACCTGCGCTGGGACGAGTCGCGCGGGCTGGCGGGGCTGATCCTCCTCGAGACCAATACCCAGCCGGGCATGACGCCCACCTCGCTCTCGCCGGAGCAGGCGGCTCATTGCGGCTATTCCTTCCCCGAGTTCTGCGCCTGGTTGGTGGAGGACGCCTCATGCAATCGCTGAGCATCCCGCCGAACCGCCGCCCCCCCCGGCTTGCGCCGCCGCGCCGCGACACCGGCCGCCGCGATCCGGCGCCCTCGCGCTGGGCCTATCGCGCGCAGCGGCTGTGGCTCACGCCCATGTTCCGCACGGCGCTCCGCGTGGGGCTGCCGATCGTGGGCGTCCTGCTGGTGGTGGCGCTGATCTTCGCCAGCGCCGACCGGCGCGCGGCCATGGCGGGCGCCTTCACCGGCCTCGTCGACAGCTTCCAGCAGCGCCCCGAATTCATGGTGACGCTGCTGTCGGTCGATGGCGCCTCGCCCGAGCTTTCCGACCGGATCCGCGCCACGCTGGCGCTGAAGCTGCCGCTCAGCTCGTTCGACATCGACCTCACCGCCGCCCGCGCCCGCATCGAGAGCATCGACGCGGTGGCGCAGGCCGAGGTGCGGGTGCGCTCGGGCGGGCTCCTTGAGGTGCGCGTGACCGAGCGCGAACCCGCGATCATCTGGCGCCGGGCTTCGAACCTCGTCCTTCTCGACGATACCGGCCGCCGCGTCGACGATCTCGCCTTCCGCAGCGAGCGGGGCGATCTGGCGGTAATCGCGGGCGAGGGCGCCGAGCGCGCCGTGCCCGAGGCGCTCGAGATCCTCGCCGCCGCCCGCCCCATCCTCGAACGGATCCGTGGCCTCGTGCGGATGGGCGAGCGGCGCTGGGACATCGTGCTCGACCGCGGGCAGCGCATTCAGCTGCCCGTCGAGGAACCCGTGGCTGCCGTCGAGCGGATGATCGCGCTCGACGAGGCCGAGGACCTTCTGGACCGCGACGTGATTTCCGTCGACCTGCGCATCAAGGACCGTCCGGTGCTGAGGCTTGCGCCTTACGCCCTGGAGGCCGTCCGCCGCGCGCGGGGCATTGATACAAGTGGAAGCGACCTATGACCGACCTTTATCAGTCCCAGCGCGCCATGCGGAACATGCGCCGCGCCGCCATGCAGCGGGGCGTGATCGCGATCCTCGACGTGGGCTCTTCCAAGATCACCTGCCTGATCCTGCGCTTCGACGGGCCGGACCGGCTGCGCGAGCATGACGGGGTGGGGCCCATGGCCGGGCAGTCCTCGTTCCGGGTCATCGGGGCGGCCACCACCCGGTCGCGCGGGGTGCATTTCGGCGAGATCTCGGTGATGAACGAGACCGAGCGCGCGATCCGCACCGCGGTGCAGGCGGCGCAGAAGATGGCCAACGTCCGGGTGGACCATGTGATCGCCTGCTTCGCCGGCGCCGATCCGCGCAGCTACGGCCTTGCGGGCGAGTGGGAGCTGCAGGATTCGGTCGTGACCGAGCAGGATGTGGCCCGCGTGATGGCCGCCTGCGACGTGCCCGACTTCGGGCAGGGCCGCGAGGTGCTGCACGCCCAGCCGGTGAACTTCGCGCTCGATCACCGCACCGGGCTCGGCGATCCGCGGGGCCAGATCGGCAACCGGCTGGCGGTGGACATGCACCTCCTCACCGTCGAGGCGGATGCGATCCAGAACCTTCTCTACTGCATCAAGCGCTGCGACCTCGAACTGGCGGGGATCGCCTCCTCGGCCTATGTCTCGGGCGTCTCGTCGCTCGTCGAGGACGAGCAGGAACTCGGGGCCGCCTGCATCGACATGGGCGGCGGCGCCACGGGCCTGTCGATCTTCATCAAGAAGCACATGATCTTCGCGGATTCGGTGCGGATGGGCGGCGACCATGTGACCTCGGACATTTCCAAGGGCCTGCAGGTGCCGCTCGCGACCGCCGAGAAGATCAAGACCCGGCACGGCGGCGTCGTGGCCACCGGCATGGACGACCGCGAGATGATCGACATCGGCGCGGACACCGGCGACTGGGACAAGGACCGCCGCACCGTCAGCCGGGCCGAGCTGATCGGCATCATGCGCCCGCGCGTCGAGGAGATCCTCGAGGAGGCGCGTGCCCGTCTCGATGCGGCGGGCTTCGAGCATCTGCCGAGCCAGCAGATCGTCATCACCGGGGGCGGCAGCCAGATCCCGGGCCTCGACGGGCTCGCGGCCCGGATCCTCGGCCAGCGTGTCCGTCTGGGGCGCCCGCTGCGCGTCCAGGGCCTGCCGCAACAGGTCTCGGGCCCGGCCTTCTCCTCTTCCGTGGGGCTCTGCCTCTTTGCGGCCCATCCGCAGGACGAATGGTGGGATTTCGACATCCCGGCAGAGCGCTATCCCGCCCGGTCCCTGCGGAGGGCGATCAAATGGTTCAAGGACAACTGGTAAGCCCCAGATCCTGCGTCCTCAGCGAAATACCGCTTACGCGGCCCCGCGATCACCCACATTTTGTGGGTAATTTGCCTTTTTTTGATGACGACTCCGGCGTCTGCCGATAAGGTCGTTCCAATGCGGAGAAGGGCGCTGCTAAACGCGCCGAAGGACAACGACAAGCAGGCGGATTGGCAATGGCACTCAACCTCATGATGAACAACGCACGTGAAGAGCTGAAGCCGCGCATCACCGTGTTCGGTGTGGGCGGTGCCGGCGGCAATGCCGTCAACAACATGATCGAGCAGCAGCTGGAAGGGGTGGAGTTCGTCGTGGCGAACACCGATGCCCAGGCCCTCCAGCAGAGCCGCGCGACCTCGAAGATCCAGATGGGCGTGAAGGTGACCGAGGGTCTCGGCGCGGGCGCCCGTCCGTCGGTCGGCGCCGCCGCCGCCGAGGAGACGATCGAGGAGATCGTGGATCACCTCGCGGGCGCGCACATGTGCTTCATCACCGCCGGCATGGGCGGCGGCACCGGCACCGGCGCCGCGCCGATCATCGCGCAGGCCGCGCGCGAGCTGGGCGTGCTGACCGTGGGTGTCGTGACCAAACCCTTCCAGTTCGAGGGCGCCAAGCGGATGCGTCAGGCCGAGGACGGCATCGACGCGCTGCAGAAGGTGGTCGATACCCTCATCATCATTCCGAACCAGAACCTGTTCCGTCTGGCCAACGAGCGCACGACCTTCACCGAGGCCTTCGCGCTGGCCGACGACGTGCTCTATCAGGGCGTCAAGGGCGTGACCGACCTCATGGTGCGGCCGGGCCTCATCAACCTCGACTTCGCCGACGTGCGCGCGGTGATGGACGAGATGGGCAAGGCCATGATGGGCACCGGCGAGGCGATGGGCGAAGACCGCGCGCTGCAGGCCGCCGAGAAGGCCATCGCGAACCCGCTGCTCGACGAGATCAGCCTCAACGGCGCCAAGGGCGTGCTCATCAACATCACGGGCGGCTACGATCTCACGCTGTTCGAGCTCGACGAGGCGGCGAACGTCATCCGCGAGAAGGTGGATTCGGACGCCAACATCATCGTGGGCTCGACCCTCGACACCTCGATGGAAGGCATGATCCGCGTGTCGGTCGTGGCCACGGGCATCGACGCCACGAAGCCCGCGCAGGACATGCCGGTGCCGCGCCGCTCGATGGCCGCGCCGCTGCCCGCGAGCTTCTCGCAGCCCGAGCCCACGCCCGCGCCGCAGCCCGCTCCGCGTCGCGAGA
>NZ_MABH01000084.1 GCF_001720585.1 Cereibacter johrii
CCCGCGCCTGCCGGGCGGCCTCCGCCGCGGCTTCGGCCTCGACCGCTGCCTGCGCCCGCTGTCCGGTCTCGGTTTCAGCGGCCTCGCGCTGCTCCTTCACGAGGCCCTCCTGGACCCGCAGGACCTCCGCCCTCTGCTGCGCTTCCGCTTCCGCCGTCTCCAGGGCCGCAGACCTCGCCCGCAGCTCTTCCTCGGCCGCTTCCAGCGCCGCCGCGCGGCTCCGCGCCTCGTTCTCGCCCTCGTCGAGCGCCGCGGCCCTTGCCCGGATCTCCTCCTCGGCGGCCGCAAGAGCCGTGGCGCGGGCCTCCACCTCGGCCTGCGCGGCGGCAAGGCTGCGCGACGCTTCGGCCTCGGAGGCGGCGGTTCGGGCTTCGGTCAGAACGCGGTCGCGTTCGGCAGACGCGGCGGCCAGTTGCGCCTCGGACGCAGCCAGTGCCTCCTTGCGCCGGGCCTCCTCCTCCGCCAGCGCCTTGACCGACCGCGCCAGCGCGTCGCGCTGTCCGGACAGCGAGGCCACCTCGCCCTGTTGCCGCGCCACGGCCGCCGCCTCGCTCTCGCGCCGCTCGATCAGGGCGGAGAGATCGCCCTGACGACGGTCGAGCCCGGCGAGCTCCTCTTCGCGCCGCGCCACGGCCTCCACAAGCTGCGCCTGCCGCGCCTCGAGCGCCTTCACCGAAGCCTGCCGGTCGGAGAGCCGCTTCGCCGCCTCGGCATCCCGCGCCGCGAGCGCCGCCAGATCCGCCTCGCGCTGCGCCACGGCCCGGGTCAGGTCCGCGTGCCGCTCGGCAAGCCCATGCAGATCCGCCTCGCGCGCAGCGACGGTCGCGGCAATCCTGCCCAGCCGTGCCCGTGCGTCTTCCGCCTGCCGGCCGAGATCCCGGACCAGTTCGGTGAGCCGCTGCCGTTCGGCCTCGAGCGGCGCATTCCCCGCATCGGTGCGCGCCTTGCCCGCCGGTGCCGCCACCAACCCGACCGGCTGCACCGCCGCCGCCCGGATCCCCTCCTCCAGCCGCAGTTGCTCGCGGCGAAGCTGCGCCAGACGCTTCTCGGCCTGAGCGGTCTCCTCGCGCGTCTCCTGGAGCCGCGTCATCTCGCGCCGTCGCTCGGTGGTCAGCACGGTGATGCGCGCCTCGAGCCCGGCAATCTCTGCCTCGAGCAGGCCCACGATCGAGCGATAGGAGCTTTCCATGGCGCCGCCCGACTCCGGGCCCGGCACCGTGGTCTGGGCCGATTCTGCCCCCGCCATGACCGGCAGGAGCACGAGGGCCCCCAGAATTGGAAATAGATGCTTCAAATGACTCGAGCTCATGGCCGCATCCCGGCATGGCAACAGATTTCAAATAGAATACAACATACTCTTGTCCCGTCGATCCACGCCAATAGGGTCGTCCTTGGACTAAGGTGGTAGATCAATCGCCCTTTCGGGTCGCGCCAGGGTTGAGCATGCTGCGCCCATGGGTGCGTCCGGCCTCGAGAAGGAAGGCCATTACCGAGCGTTCGCGGGGCAGCGGCCGAACGTCGCGGTGGCAGGTCAGCCAGTAGGTTCGGCGCAGAACCACTTCCTGCGGCAGGATCATTTCAAGATCCGGAAACATCCGGCCGATGTAGAAGGGCAGCACGCAGAGCCCCAGCCCGTTCCGCGTCGCGGCGAGCTGGTTGAAGATCGACGAGCTCTTGAAATTGGCGCGGATGCCGGGATGGACCTCGCCCAGATAATCCAGACCCGGGGCGAAGATCATCTCTTCGATGTATCCGATGAAGGGATGTTTCAGCAGATCGTCCCGGGTCAGGATTTCGGGCCGCTCCGCAAGATAGGATTTCGCGGCATAGATATGCAGCGTGTAATCCATGATCCTCTCAGAGTGGTAAGTGCTCGCCTTCGGAGGGTCGAGCGTCACCGTCAGATCCGCCTCGCGCCGCGAGAGCGACATGATCTGCGGCAGCGTGATGAGCTCGAGCGCGATGTTGGGAAACCGCTCGGTGAAGGGGCCGAGCAGCACGCGGCTGAACCAGCTGCCGAAACCCTCGGGCACGGCCATCCGAAGCACCCCGCGCTGGCCCGGCCCGTCGCCCAGCAGTTCGACCTGCATCCGCTCGGTCTCGGCCTCCATCCGCTCCGCCGTCTCGATCAGCCGCCGCCCCACCGGCGTCAGCTCGTAGCCGCGCGGATTGCGCTCGAAGAGCCGCATCCGCAGCGCGGCTTCGAGCCGGTCGATGCGGCGCGAGACGGTGACATGGCTCGTGCGGAGCTGGCGCGCCGCGCGCGACAGCTGCCCCGAGCGCGCCACCGCAAGGAAGAACTGCAGGTCGTCCCATGTGAAATTGCCCATGCGTCACCCTTTGTCTGTCCGAAAATGAACAGATCTTGTTCCGAAATAGCTGCGACAAACTGCTTGAGTCGAGCCCCGAAACGTCTGATCCTTCTTCCAGTGCGCCGGAGTTTGAGGAGACCCGTGCGGCACATTCATGAACAGGACGGACCCTCCCGAACCGCGGCTCGCGGTCCGGGCTGCAACCGTCCCAGGGAGGATGATGGAATGCGGAAAGCCCTTCTTTCTGCGGTGTCGCTGGCGGCCCTGGCCGCGCCTGCGGCAGCCCAGGGGTCGGACGATCTTGTGAAGGTCGGGATCCTGAACGACCAGTCGGGGGGCTATGCGGACTTCGGCGGCAAATACAGCTACGAGGCCGCGCTGATGGCGGTCGAGGATTACGGCGGCTCGGTCCTCGGCAAGAAGGTCGAGGTCGTGACGGCCGACCACCAGAACAAGGCCGACATCGCCTCGAACATCGCGCGTCAGTGGTATGACACCGAGCAGGTCGACGCGATCATGGAGCTGACCACCTCGTCGGTGGCGCTCGCCGTTCAGGCGCTGTCGCAGGAAAAGAAGAAGATCACCATCACCACCGGGGCGGCCACGACCGAGCTGACGGGCAAGCAATGCTCTCCCTACGGCTTCCACTGGGCCTATGACACGCATGCCCTGGCCATCGGCACCGGCGGCGCGCTGGTCGAACAGGGTGGCGACAGCTGGTATTTCCTCACCGCCGACTATGCCTTCGGCTATTCTCTCGAAGAGAATACCGGCGCGGTCGTGAAGGAGAAGGGCGGCCAGGTTCTCGGCGCCGTGCGCCATCCGCTCTCCACCACCGACTTCTCCTCCTTCCTGCTCCAGGCGCAGGCCTCGGGCGCCAAGGTCATCGGCCTCGCCAATGCGGGCCTCGATACGCAGAACGCCATCAAGCAGGCGGGCGAGTTCGGCATCGTGCAGGGCGGCCAGCGGCTTGCGGCGCTTCTCTTCACGCTGGCCGAGGTCCACGGGCTCGGCGTCGAGTCGGCGCAGGGCCTGACGCTGACCGAGAGCTTCTACTGGAACCGCAACGAGGAATCGGCCGAGTTCGGCAAGCGGTTCATGGAGCGGACCGGCGCGATGCCGAACATGATCCATGCAGGCACCTACTCGGCCGTGCTCTCCTATCTCAAGGCGGTCGAGGCCGCGGGCTCCGACGAGACCGAGGCCGTTTCGGCCAAGCTGCACGAGCTGCCGGTCGAGGATGTCTTCGCCAAGGGCGGCAAGGTCGCACCCAACGGGCGCATGATCTCGGACGTCTATCTGCTCGAGGTGAAGAAGCCCGGCGAGAGCGACGTGCCGTGGGACTATTACAACGTCCTCGCCACCATCCCCGGCGATCAGGCCTATCTCGACCCGGCCCAGAGCGGCTGCCCGCTCGTCACGAACTGACGATGGCGCCGGTCGCAGACCACGAGCCGCGGGTGGTGCTGTCCGCCCGCGGCCTCGGCAAGGATTTCGGCGGCTTCACGGCCGTCAACAATGTGGATCTCGATGTCCATCACGCGCGGATCCATGCGCTGATCGGGCCGAACGGGGCAGGAAAGACAACCGTCTTCAACCTGTTGACGAAGTTTCTTCAACCGAGCCGCGGCAAGATCACCCTGCTCGGCACGGACATCACCCGCACGCGCCCCGACAAGGTGGCGCGGATGGGGATGGTGCGCTCGTTCCAGATCTCGGCGGTCTTTCCGCATCTGACGGTGCTCGAGAATGTGCGCGTGGCGCTCCAGCGCCCGGCCGAGCTCGCGGTGCAGTTCTGGCGGCCGCTTTCGGCGCTCGACCGGCTGAACGGCCGGGCCGAGGTGCTGATCGACGAGCTGGGGCTCACCTCCTACCGCGACACGCGCGCGGCCGATCTCTCCTACGGGCGCAAGCGCGTGCTGGAGATCGCCACCACCCTCGCCCTCGATCCCGAGGTCCTGCTTCTGGACGAGCCGATGGCCGGCATGGGCCAGGAGGATGTGCAGATGGTGGCGGGCATCATCCGCGAGGTGGCCCGCCACCGGGCGGTGCTGATGGTCGAGCACAATCTGAACGTCGTCGCCGACATCTGCCATCAGGTCACGGTGCTGCAGCGGGGCGAGATCCTCGCCCACGGCGACTATGCCACCGTGAGCACCGATCCGCGCGTGCGCACGGCCTACATGGGAACGGAGGACGCATGACGCTCCTGGAGGTCACCGGCCTTCACGCCTGGTATGGCGAGAGCCACATCCTGCACGGGGTCGACCTGTTCGTCGAGGAAGGCGAGACGATCTGCATCCTCGGCCGCAACGGAATGGGCAAGACCACGACGCTGCGCACGATCATGGGGATCCTGAGGAAGCGCACCGGGGCGATCCGGTTCGCGGGCAAGGACATGATGGACGTGCCGCTCCATCGCACCGCCCGCGAGGGTCTGGGCTTCGTGCCCGAGGAACGGGGCATCTTCGCCACGCTGTCGGTCGAGGAGAATCTGATACTGCCTCCGGTGGTCGCCAAAGGCGGCATGTCGGTGGGCGAGATCTACGAGCTGTTTCCGAACCTCAGGGAGCGGCGCTCGAGCCCCGGCACCAAGCTTTCGGGCGGCGAGCAGCAGATGCTCGCCATGGCGCGGATCCTGCGCACCGGCGCGCGCTGCCTGCTGCTGGACGAGCCAACCGAGGGTCTCGCCCCGGTCATCATCCAGCGCATCGGCGAGGTGCTGATCGAGCTGCGCGACCGCGGCATGACCGTGGTGCTGGTCGAGCAGAATTTCCGCTTCGCCTCGAAGGTTGCGGATCGTTTCTACCTCATGGACCACGGACGGATGGTGGCGGATTTCCCGGTCGAGGAGCTGCCCGCGAACATGCCGATGCTGAATTCGGTGCTGGGGGTGTGAGATGATGACGATCTTCGGCATTCCGACGGCGGCCCTCTTCGGCCAGCTGCTCGTGGGCCTCATCAACGGCTCGTTCTACGCGCTCCTGTCGCTGGGGCTCGCGGTGATCTTCGGCCTCCTCAGGGTCATCAACTTCGCCCATGGCGCGCAATATATGGCCGGCGCCTTCGCGGCGCTCCTCCTGCTCACCCAGACCGGCATCGGCTACTGGCCCGCACTGATCCTCGCCCCGCTCATCGTGGGTCTGGGCGGCGCGCTGATCGAGCGCACCATGCTCTCGCGGCTCTACAAGCTCGACCCGCTCTACGGGCTTCTCTTCACCTTCGGCCTTGCCCTGACGCTCGAGGGCACGTTCCGCTGGTTCTTCGGCACCTCGGGCCAGCCCTATGCGCCGCCGGCCGCGCTGACCGGCGCGGTCAATCTCGGCTTCATGTTCCTGCCGGTCTATCGCGGCTGGGTGGTGGTGGCCTCGCTTGCCGTCTGCCTCGGCGTCTGGCTCCTGATCGAGAAGACGAAGCTCGGCGCCTATCTGCGGGCCGCGACGGAAAATCCGGTGCTGGTCCAGAGCTTCGGGGTCAATGTGCCGCTGCTTCTGACCTTCACCTACGGGCTCGGCGCGGCGCTCGCGGGCTTTGCGGGCGTGCTTGCCGCGCCGGTCTATCAGGTCTCGCCGCTGATGGGGTCGAACCTCATCATCGTCGTCTTCGCGGTCGTGGTGGTGGGCGGCATGGGCTCGATCCTCGGCGCGATCGTGACCGGCTATCTGCTCGGCATCGCCGAGGGGCTCACCAAGGTCTTCTATCCCGAGGCCTCGAACATCGTGATCTTCGTCATCATGGCGATCGTCCTGATCCTGCGGCCTGCGGGACTCTTCGGAAAGGATGCGTGACATGGCGCGCGGTTCTGCATCTCCGGCCGCCCCGGCGGTCGTCGCCCATCCTCGGGCCGGTACGCTCAAGCTCGTGCTGCTCCTGATCGCCGCCGCGGCGCTGGTCGCGGCCCCCTTCTTCCTCTATCCGATCTTCCTGATGAAGCTTCTGTGCTTCGCCCTGTTCGCGGCCGCCTTCAACCTGCTTCTGGGCTACACGGGCCTTCTGTCCTTCGGCCATGCCACCTTCTTCGGCGGCTCGGCCTATTTCACCGCCCATGCGGTCAAGGTCTGGGGCTGGCCGCCCGAGTTCGGCATCCTTCTGGGCGTGGCGGGCGCGGCGGCCTTGGGGCTCCTGATGGGGGTCATCGCGATCCGGCGGCAGGGGATCTACTTCGCCATGATCACGCTCGCCCTCAGCCAGATGTTCTTCTTCTTCTGCCTGCAGGCGGCCTTCACCCATGGCGAGGACGGCATCCAGTCGGTCCCGCGCGGCCATCTCTTCGGCGTCATCGACCTCGCGAACGCGACCAACATGTATTTCTTCGTGCTGGGCACCTTCACGCTGGGGATGCTCGCCATCTGGCGCTTCGTGAATTCGCCCTTCGGCATGATCCTGAAGGCGATCCGCGAGAACGAACCTCGTGCGATCTCGCTCGGCTACTCGGTCGCGGAATACAAGCTCGGCGCCTTCGTGATGTCGGCCGCGCTGGCGGGCCTTGCGGGCGGGGTCAAGGCGCTGGTCTTCCAGTTCGCCACCCTCACCGATGTGGGCTGGCAGATGTCGGGCGAGGTCATCCTGATGACGCTCCTCGGCGGCATCGGCACGCTGGTGGGGCCGGTCGTGGGCTCGGCGCTGGTGGTGACGCTGCAGAACTACCTCGCCACCTCGCAATTCCCGGTCACGATCATCACCGGCCTCGTCTTCATGGCCTGCGTGCTGCTCTTCCGCCGCGGGATCGTCGGCGAGTTCTACGCCTCGCGCCTCGGCCGCAGGCTCGGCTTCCGGTCGGAGAGCTGAGATGGAGGCAGATTACATCATCGTGGGGGCGGGCAGCGCGGGCTGCGTGCTGGCCAACCGCCTCTCGAAAGACCCCTCGAACCGTGTGCTGCTGATCGAGGCGGGCAAGCGCGACAATTACCACTGGGTGCATATCCCGGTGGGCTATCTCTACTGCATCAACAACCCCCGCACCGACTGGTGCTTCACCACCGAACCCGAGGAAGGGCTCGAGGGGCGCAGCCTCATCTATCCCCGCGGCAAGGTGCTCGGCGGCTGTTCCTCGATCAACGGCATGATCTACATGCGCGGTCAGGCCGAGGATTACGACGGCTGGCGCCAGATGGGCTGCACCGGCTGGGGCTGGGACGATGTGCTGCCGCTCTTCCGCCGCCAGCAGGACCATCACCGCGGCGAAAGCGAGCATCACGGCGCAGGCGGCGAATGGCGGGTCGAGCGGGCGCGGGTCCGCTGGGCGGTGCTCGACGCTTTCCTCGATGCGGCCGAGCAGGCGGGCATCCCGCGGACCGAGGATTTCAACCGCGGTTCGAACGAGGGCGGCGGCTATTTCGACGTGAACCAGCGGTCCGGCATCCGCTGGAACACGGCCAAGGCCTTCCTGAAGCCCGCCCTCTCCCGCCCGAACCTGCGCGTCGTGACCGAGGCGCAGGTCGAGCGGCTGATCGTCGAGGCGGGCGAGGTGCGGGGCGTGCTCTACCGGCAGGGCGGCGCCCTGCACGAGGCGCGGGCGCGGCGCGAGACGGTGCTCTCGGCGGGCGCCATCGGCTCGCCGCACATTCTGGAGCTTTCGGGCATCGGCGATCCCGAGGTGCTGCGCGCGGCGGGTGTCGAGCCGCAGGTCGCCGTGCCGGGCGTGGGCGCGAACCTGCAGGATCACCTGCAGCTCCGCCTCGTCTTCAAGGTGCGGGGCGTGCCCACGCTGAACGAGAAGGCCACGAGCCTGTTCGGCCGCGCCGCGATCGGGGCGGAATATCTTTTGCGCCGCTCGGGGCCGATGTCGATGGCGCCGAGCCAGGTCGGGATCTTCACCCGCTCGGGTCCCGAGAAGGCCACGCCCGACCTCGAGTTCCATGTCCAGCCGGTCTCGCTCGACAAGTTCGGCGACAAGGTCCACCCCTTCCCCGGCATGACGGCGAGCGTCTGCAACCTGCGCCCGGAAAGCCGCGGCAGCGTGCATCTGAAAAGCCCCGATCCCGCGCGCCAGCCCGCCATCGCGCCGCACTACCTTTCGACGGAGGGCGACCGCGAGGTGGCGGTGCGCTCGATCCAGCTCGCGCGCCATATCGCGTCGCAGCCCGCCTTCGCCCGGTTTCACCCCGAGGAATACCGCCCGGGGCCCGAGCACGAGACCCGCGAGGCGCTGGTGGCCGCCGCGGGCCGCATCGGCACGACGATCTTCCACCCCGTCGGCACCTGCCGGATGGGATCGGATCCGGCGAGCGTCGTGGATCCGCGGCTGAAGTTCCGCGCGCTGGGCGGGCTCAGGATCGCGGATGCGTCGATCATGCCGGCCATCACCTCGGGAAACACCAACTCGCCCACCCTCATGATTGCCGAGAAGGCCGCCGAGATGATCCTCGAGGATGCCCGGCAGAGGGCCTGAGGAGGGACGTTTCCGGGGAACCTTCGGGGGCTGCGCCTGTTGAGGTCGTCAGTGTCCGGGTGAGCCCATTGCCGCCGACCGTCCAGTTCATCGATCTTCTTGCTGCGGCCGCGCTGCTGCTCTGGGGCCTGCGGCTGATCCGCACCGGCGTCATGCGCGCCTTCGGCGCCACTCTGCGCCAATGGATCTCGCGCGCCACCAACAACCGGGTCGTGGCGGCGCTCTGGGGCCTGCTCGCGACGCTCGGCCTGCAGTCGAGCACGGCCACGGCGGTCATCACCGGCTCCTTTGCCGCCCGCGGCATCATGACGGCGCCCATGGCGCAGGCGGTCATGCTCGGGGCGAACCTCGGCACCGCGACGGTGGCGGCCCTTCTGTCGGTCGATGTTCACTGGATGGCGAGCCTCTGCATCCTCGCGGGCGTCGTGGGCTTCTCGATGGCGCGTGCCACCCGCGGCCGCGGCATCGGGCGGGCACTGCTGGGCCTCGGGCTCATGCTGCTCGCGCTGCGGCTGATGGGCGAGGTGACGGCGCCGCTCCAGCATTCCCACACGCTCGCGCTGGTGATCGCGGGCCTCGGCGAGGCGCCGCTGGTGGCGGCTCTCCTGGCCGCGGGCCTCGCCGTCCTCAGCGCCTCCTCGCTCGCCGTCGTGCTCCTCGTCATGGTGCTGGCCGGCGGCGGCCTCATCGAGACGGTGCCGGCCCTCGCCCTCGTGGCGGGCGCGAATGTCGGCGGCGCGGTGACGCCCTGGCTCGCCGTGGCGGCCGAGGGGCCGGCGGCGCGGCGGATCACGCTCGGCAACCTCGCGGTGCGGATCGCGGGCGCCGCGCTCGTGCTGCTTCTGGCCGCGCCTCTGGCGGATCTTCTGGACGAGGCCGTCGCCGATCACGGCCAGCGGGTCATCGCGGCTCATCTCGCCTTCAGCGCGGCGCTCCTCCTTCTGTTCCTGCCTCTCGTGGGGCCGCTCTGCCGCCTCGTCGAGCGGTTCCTGCCCGATCCGCCCGAGGGCCGGCGCGGTGCGGCCTTCCTCGACGAGAGCCTGCTCGACACGCCCGCCATGGCGCTGGCCGTCGCCGCGCGCGAGACGCTGCGGGTGGGCGACATCGTGGGCGAGATGCTCGGGCGCAGCCGGCAGGCGCTGCTGGCCAACGACGAATTTGCAGCGCAGGAAGTCTCGCAACTCGAGCCCGACATCGACCGGCTGACCGAGGCGATCAAGCTCTATATCACCCGCCTGTCGCGCGCCGAACTGGACGAGGACGACGTGCGGCGGGCGAACGAGATCACGTCCTTCGCCATCAATCTCGAACATATGGGCGACATCATCGAGACCGGGCTCGCGGATGCGGCGCTGAAGAAGATCCGCAAGCGCCTCGCCTTTTCGCCGGAGGGGGGCGCGGAACTGGCCGAGGTGCACGAGCGCACGGTGGCGAACCTGCGGCTCGCGCAGGCCGTGTTCCTCGGGCGCGATGCCGACCTCGCCCGGCAGCTCGTCGAGTCGAAGATCGAGATCCGGCGGCTCGAGGCGCTGTCCTCCGAGCGCCACCTCGGCCGGCTGCGGGCCGAGCGGCCCGAGGCGATGGAGACGAGCACCATCCATCTCGATCTGCTGCGCGACCTCAAGCGCCTGAACGCCCATCTCACCTCGGTGGCCCACCCCATCCTGACCGAGATCGGCGCGCTCCGCGAAAGCCGGATGCGCAGCCTGAGCCCCGGCCGCAACCTGACCGAGCCCGTCGGCCCCGAACGTTAACGCTGGGGAAGGGAGCCCAAGCGAACTTTAGCGACTTGCGAAAAAGGGCGAAACGTCGGACGCTTCGCTGCATCGAGGACGGTCGCGCGACGACCGGCGCGGGAGAGGAGGCCCGCCCCGGTCAGGGAGAATGTCGCACCACCGTCATAGGGGCCCGCTATGCCGCACGGCATCCGGCCATCCAGAAGGGAGAGAAGCCCATGAAACGTCGCACATTCCTCACCGCCACGGCGCTCGCGCTGATCGTGCAGGCGGGTGCCGCCGCAGCCCAGACCGAGATCAGCTGGTGGCACGCCATGACGGGCGCCAATGCGGAAGTGGTCGAGAAGATCGCTGCGGACTTCAACGCGAGCCAGTCGGACTACAAGGTGACGCCGGTCTTCAAGGGCACCTACCCCGAGACGCTGAACGCCGGCATCGCCGCTTTCCGCGCGGGTCAGGCCCCGGACATCATCCAGGTCTTCGACGTGGGCACCGGCGTCATGATGGCGGCCGAGGGCGCGGTCAAGCCGGTGGCCGAGGTGCTGGGCGACAGTTTCGACAAGTCGGCCTACCTGCCGGGGATCGTGGCCTATTATTCCAAGCCGGACGGCACGATGCTGTCCTTCCCCTACAACTCGTCCTCGCCGATCCTCTATTACAACAAGGACATCTTCGAGAAGGCGGGCCTCGATGCAGCCACCCCGCCCAAGACCTGGACCGAGGTCTGGGACATGGCGAAGAAGATCAAGGAGAGCGGCGCCGCCCCCTGCGGCTACACCTCGACCTGGCTCACCTGGATCCATACCGAGAATTTCGCGGCCTGGAACGACGTGTCCTTCGCCACGAACGAGAACGGGCTGGCCGACGTGAATGCCGAGCTGAAGATCAACGATCCGATCTTCGTCAACCACTTCCAGGCGCTGGCCGATCTCGCCAAGGACGGCACCTTCAAATATGGCGGCCGCACGTCGGAGGCCAAGCAGGTCTTCCTTGCCGGCGAATGCGGGATCTTCACCGAAAGCTCGGGCGGGCTCGGCGACATCGTGAAATCGGGCATGAACTACGGCATCGGCCAGCTGCCCTATGACGAGGCAGGCAACGGGCCGCAGAACACGGTGCCGGGCGGCGCGAGCCTTTGGGTGATGGGCGGCAAGTCGGACGAGACCTATGAGGGCGTCGCCGCCTTCTTCACCTATCTCTCCCGGACCGACGTGCAGGAATATCTGCACCAGACCTCGGGTTATCTGCCGGTGACGATGGAGGCCTACGAGGCCACCAAGGCCTCGGGCTTCTACGAGAAGAACCCGGGCCGCGAGGTGCCGATCACCCAGATGATGGGCAAGGAGCCGACCGCGAACTCCAAGGGTGTGCGCCTCGTGAACCTGCCGCAGGTGCGCGACATCGAGAACGAGGAGTTCGAGAAGATGCTCGCCGGCGAGCAGACCGCACAGGAGGCGCTCGACGCCGCCGTCTCGCGCGGGAACGAGGCGATCCGCCAGGCCATCGGCGGCTGACGGACATGAGGCCGCCCGGGTTTCGGCCCGGGCGGCCCCGAAGCCCATGCATCGCGCGCATTTCCCCCACCGCCTGCTTCCGTGGCTGCTGGTCGCTCCGCAGCTCCTGATCTCGGCCGTCTTCTTCTACTGGCCCGCAGGTCAGGCCCTCTGGCAATCGATGCTGCGCGAGGATGCCTTCGGGCTGAAATCCACCTTCGTGGGCTTCGCCAACTTCCGTCGCGTCCTGTCCGATCCCGCCTGGCTCAATGCGATCCAGGTGACGGCGGTCTTCTCGCTGCTCACCGCCTTCTTCTCGATGGCGATCGCACTCTTTCTCGCCGTGCAGGCCGAGAAGGTCGTGCGTGGCCGCGCCTTCTACCGCACCCTGATGATCTGGCCCTATGCGGTGGCCCCCGCCATTGCCGGGATGCTCTGGCTCTTCATGTTCAACCCCTCCTTCGGCACGCTCGCCTGGCCCCTGCGCCAGCTCGGCATCCGCTGGGATCCGCTGCTCGACGGCGAACAGGCCATGACGCTGGTGGTGGCGGCCGCAAGCTGGAAGCAGATCAGCTACAATTTCCTGTTCTTTGTTGCAGGCTTACAGGCCATTCCTCGCTCATTGCTCGAGGCCGCGGCCATCGACGGCGCCAGCGCGCGGCGGAGGTTCTGGACCATCACCTTCCCGCTCCTCGCGCCCACGACCTTCTTCCTGCTGGTGGTGAACTCGGTCTATGCGCTCTTCGACACGTTCGGGATCATCCATGCCGTCACGGGCGGCGGCCCCGGCAAATCGACCGAGACGCTGGTCTACAAGGTCTATAACGACGGCTTCGTGAACCTGCGCTTCGGCGATTCCGCGGCGCAGTCGGTCATCCTCATGGGGATCGTGATCGCCCTGACCGCCTTCCAGTTCAAATATATCGAGCGGAAAGTCCATTATGGCTGAGCACGAGATGATCGGCACCTCGCGCCAGAGCCGGATCATGGCGCATTTCCTGCTGGTGATCGGGGTCATCGTGGTGGCCTTCCCGATCTGGTATGTCTTCGTGGCCTCGACCCACCCGCTCCAGCAGATCCTGCGCCCGCCGCTGCCGCTGCTGCCCGGCGCCGAGGGGCCCTCGAACTACGCCCGCGCGCTGTCGGGCGACATCGGGCGCATCGGCGGCGTGGGCGTGGACAGGCTCCTTCTCAACACGGCCGTCGTGGCCTTCGGCATCGCCGTGGGCAAGATCGTGATCTCGATGGCCTCGGCCTATGCCATTGTCTTCTTCCGCTTCCCGCTGCGCATGGTCTGCTTCTGGATGATCTTCATCACCCTGATGCTGCCGGTCGAGGTGCGGATCCTGCCCACCTACAAGGTGATGGTGGACCTGCACCTGATCGACACCTACGCGGGCCTCATCCTGCCGCTGGTGGCCTCCGCCACGGGGACGCTGCTCTTCCGGCAGTTCTTCATGACGATCCCGAACGAGCTGATGGAGGCCGCGCGCGTCGATGGCGCAGGCCCCTGGCGCTTCTTCAAGGACATCCTGCTGCCGCTCTCGGCCACCAACATCGCGGCGCTGTTCGTGATCCTCTTCATCTACGGATGGACGCAGTATCTCTGGCCGCTCCTCGTGACCAACTCGAACTCGATGAACACCATCGTGATCGCCCTGAGAAAGATGATCTCCTTCGCCGATGCCGATACGCCCTGGGACCTCGTGATGGTCACCTGCGTGCTGGCCATCCTGCCGCCGATCCTCGTGGTCGTGCTGATGCAGCGGTGGTTCGTGAAGGGACTTGTGGAGACGGAGAAGTAAGTGGCGGAAATCTCGCTGAGGGACGTGCGCAAGAGCTATTCGGGGCTCGAGGTGATCCACGGGGTCGATCTCGAGATCGCGGACGGCGAGTTCGTGGTGATCGTGGGCCCCTCGGGCTGCGGCAAGAGCACGCTTCTGCGCATGGTAGCCGGGCTCGAGGAGATCACCGCGGGCGAGATCGCCATCGGCGGCCGCGTGGTCAACCGGCTCGAGCCGCGCGAGCGCGACATCGCGATGGTGTTCCAGAATTACGCGCTCTACCCGCATATGACGGTGCGCGAGAACATGGCCTATGGCCTCAGGATCGCGAAGCTCTCCAAGGCCGAGATCGAGGAGCGGGTGGCGCGCTCGGCCAAGATGCTGGAGCTGGGCCAGCTTCTCGACCGCAAGCCGCGCCAGCTCTCGGGCGGGCAGCGCCAGCGGGTGGCGATGGGGCGGGCGCTGGTGCGCAACCCGGCGGCCTTCTTGCTGGATGAGCCGCTCTCGAACCTCGACGCGAAGCTGCGGGTGCAGATGCGTTTGCAGATCAAGGAGTTGCAGCGCACTGTTCGCACCACCTCGATCTATGTCACCCACGATCAGGTCGAGGCGATGACGCTGGCCGACCGGCTCGTGGTGATGAATGCGGGCGTGGCCGAGCAGATCGCCACGCCGGCCGAGATCTACGACCGGCCCGCCACCACCTTCGTGGCGGGGTTCATCGGCTCTCCGGCGATGAACATGCTGCCCGCCCGAGGCCTTGGCGACGCGCTGGAGGTGGCGGGGCAGCGTCTCGCCGTGCCCGCGCCGGCGGGACGCGATCTGATCCTCGGCATCCGGCCCGAGCATCTCCATCCTGCGGGCCCCGAAGAGCCGGGCTTCGAGCTCCATGTGCAGGCGGTCGAATGGCTGGGGGCGGACGCCTTCGCCCATGGAAGTCTGGCAGACGGCACCGACCTCGTGCTGCGGACCCCGGGCAAGGCGCCGGTGCGCGAGCGCGACCGGCTGAAGGTCGCCCCCGATGCGGCGGCCCTGCATCTCTTCGATGCGGGAACCGGCAGGCGGCTCTGAGCCCCCTCACCGCAGGCAAGCGGCGCTCCAGCCACGAGGCCGGTCCTGCGCGGCGCCAGACCGTATCCCCGAGCGCCTCCGTCAGGTGCGCCAGCGCGACCTTCGCATCTGCGACCGGCGGCAGCGCCCCGTGTCTTCGGGCATCGCAGGGGCGCGCGCGGCCCGGCCTAGTCCTTCCGACGCAGGGCCCTCAGGAAGGCGCGGGGGTCGAAGGGCTGTGGCGGCGGGCCATAGATCGCCCGCTCGAGCGCGGCGCGCGCCGCAGGCCTGTCTTGCGCCTCCTCCTCGGTCGCCCGGCGCAGCGCCAGCAGGTCGCCCGCCCGTGCCGCGCGCCAGATCTGCCAGCGCCGTAACGGCGAGCGCCGCCGCGCGAGCCGTCCAAGCGCCGCGGCCGTCGGCCGGTGGCCTGCCACGAGGAGCGCCGTTCCCGCGCCGAGCCCTGCCAGACCGGCTGCCAGCCCTCCCCAGAGGCTCGCCGGCGTGATCGCGATGCCGGCCGACTGCGAGGCGGCGAAGCTCGCATAGCCGATGGGGAGCGCGGGGATCTCGGCCGCCTCCACCCTCCGCGTCACCGTGTTGAAATAGGGGATCGGCACGGCGGGCAGCACGCCGGGCTCGCCGGTCTCGGGGCGGAACTGCCAGCTCCAGACCACCCGCGCCACGGGGCCGTCCGGCGTCAGCTCCAGCGACCGCTCGACCGGAGCCGCGAAGGCGATGAGCCAGTTCTCCGAGACGACGGGCCGCGGCGGCAGCATCGCGGGCAGCGCCCCCACCGCCGTCACCGTCACGCGCCGCGTCACGGTCTCGCCGTCCCTGAGCCGGGCGGGATCGGTGCTGAGCTCGTCCGTCACCTTCAGCTCGGACGCGGCGAAGCGCCAGCCGTGCGGGCTGTGGAAGGGCGGATCGTCGGGCATGGGCGCCACGGACAGGTCGAGCGGATGGGAGGCGATGGTTTCCGCCTTCCCGCCCGCGCCGACGAAGGTCAGCCGATGCTCGGCGGGCCCGAAGCGGGACGAGCCGGAATGTTTGGGAAAGAGCGCGAGCCTGCGTTCGACCACCAGCCGCTGGCGGCCGTCGATGCGCTCCTCGTGCCAGTCGTCCTTGGCGAGCTGCACCCAGTCGAAGCTGTCGCCGGGCCGGATCGTCATCTCCTCGAGCGTCACCTTGCGGTCATAGATGCCGCGCACCGTCACCGGCACCATCTCGCCCGCGACCACGCTGTCGGCGCGGGGGAAGGCCAGGATCTCGAGCCGCCGCTCGGGCGTCTGGGCCCCGGCCGCCGTGGCCGCGAGAAGCAGGAGAGCCGCGAAGGCCGCATGGATCACCATGGATCGCCCTCCTCCGGCGGGGTGAAACCCAGGGACAGGCGCCGGGTATATTCGTCCGAGAGCCTGAGCCGCAGGAACTCGCCCGGATCGTCGGGCAGCGTGGCGAGCCAGGCGTCGTCGGCGACCCGCCGCCCCGGGCCGAGCGGCGGCGAGTCGGCCGAGAACCGCTCGGTCGGCGGCCCCTCGGGCGGGACCACCACCTGCACGGCGATCCGGCCGGCCTCGTCGCCCTGCCCCACCACGGGATCGTAGAGCCCGGCCACCCTGTCGCGGTTCTCGCGCGCCTCGCTGTCGGCGGGATTGGCGAAGAGCACCGCATCGAAATAGGCCTCGGCGAGCGGATAGTTCCCGAGCGCGGCGAGGCTCAGGCCGCGGTTGTAGGTGACGGCGCGACCCGCCTCGGCGAAGGCCGCATCGGCCTCGACAAAGCGGCGCGCCTGATAAAGGGCGACGCCCCGGATCGCGGGCTCGGTCGCGAAGGTGGCGGCCAGCCCCGGCAGGCCCGCGAGCAGCGCGAGCTTGGCCCAGGCGGCCGGTCCGCCGAGGCCCACGGCGGCCAGCGCCGCAAGGGCAAGCAGCCCCCGGCGCATCAGCGGCCCCCCGAGAGCGGTCGGCGGAACAGCAACAGCGCCGGAAGCGCCGCGAGGAGGAGAAGCCAGCGGCCCAGATCCTCGAAGAGCGCAGGCCCTTCGGCCGAGCGGGCGAGCGCGCGGTTGC
>NZ_MABH01000085.1 GCF_001720585.1 Cereibacter johrii
CCAGCGCCCGCCCCTCGGGGCCGCCGAGGCCCGAGCGGAGGTGCGTCGCGCGCGAGCCCAGCACCTCGGGCGTGGCGATGGCGCCGGAGAAGGCCAGATAGGCCCAGACCGTGCCCTCGGGCACGCCCACGGTGAGGGTTTCGCCCGGGTTCAGCCGGTGGCTCTCGCCCGCCAGCACCACGCGCTTGTCGATGCGGATCGGGCAATCGGCGCCCGCCACCGCGAAGCGCACCGGCCGGTCGCAGCGGAAGCTGCCCGCGGGGCCTGCGAATTCCAGCGCCGCGGCGCCGGGCGCATTGCCCACGAGCGCATTGGCGAGCGCCATGGCGGCCCGGTCGATGGGGCCCGCGGGCGAAACGCCCATGTGGCGCAGGCCGAAGCGGCCCGCGTCCTGCACGGTCAGCATGGGGCCTGCGGTCAGGATCTCGAGGCTCATGCGCGGATCTCTTCGGGAGTCACGATCATCTCGCCCGCGGCACTGCGCGCCTCGAGCGCGCGCGCCTCCTCGGGTCCGACGGGATGGAAGCGGATATGGTCGCCTGCGCGGAACAGGAAGGGCTCGGCGCGGGCGGGATCGAAGCTGCGCACCGGCGTCCAGCCGAGGAAGCGCCAGCCCGAGGGCCCGGCGACCGAATTGATGTTGCCCTGCTGGCCGCCGATGCCGACGGCGCCGCGCGGGATGTTCTGGCGCGGCTTCGGCAGGCGGGGCGTGTGCAGGATCTCGGGCTGACCGCCGAGATAGGCGAAGCCCGGCGCGAAGCCGATCATGAAGACGCGGTAATCGGTCCCGGAATGAAGCGCGATCAGCTCTTCGGGCGAGAGGCCCTTCATGCGGGCCATCTCCTGAAGATCCTGCCCCACCTCGCCGCCGTAGAGGCAGGGGATCCGCCAGAGACGTCCGGCCGCCGCCGCCTCGAGCGGCCGGGCGGCGATCTCGAGAAGCCGGGGGCCGAGGTCCTTCGCGCGGATCCGCTCGGGGTCGTAGCGCACGAGAAGCGAGCGGTAGGTCGGCACGATGTCGAGGACGCCCGCGAGGTCGCCGGAGCGCGCCGCCTGCTCGACAGCCGCCGCAAGCGCGATGATGCGGGCATTGGCCTCGGCATCGACGCTTTCGCCGATCTGGACGGTCAGGGCGCTGTCGCCGCAGGGAAGAAGGCTGGGGGTCGTCATCACGGGATCATACTCGTTTCGGGATGATCCGCAGCCGTCGGGGCTGCGGACCTCTGTCAGTTGCCGCGCATCAGGTCCGGCAGGAAGCCGATGATGCCCGGGAAGACCGCGATGAGCAGCACGAAGGCCGCCATGATGAAGAAGAAGGGCATCGTGGCGCGCGTGATGCGTCCCATGCTGTCCCCCGTCAGCCGCTGGATCACCGTGAGGTTGAAGCCCACCGGCGGCGTGATCTGGGCCATCTCGACCACGATCACGAGGAAGATGCCGAACCACACCTTGTCGTAGCCCGCGGCAACGGCCAGCGGCAGCGTGATCGGCAGCGTCATCACGATGATGCCGAGCCCCTCCATGACCGTGCCGAGCAGGACGTAGAAGATCAGCAGCACCACCACGAGCATCAGGGGCGACATGCCCCAGCTCTGGATCTCGGTCGCGATGTAGCGCGGCACGCCGAGATAGCCGATCACGGTCGACAGGAACATCGCCCCGATCATGATGAGGCCGATCATGGCGCAGCTTTCGGCCGCCTGACGCGCGGCGACCAGAAGGCCCCCCAGCGTCAGCGTGCGCTGCGCGAAGCCGATGATCATCGACACGACCACGCCCACGGTGGCGGCCTCGGTCGGCGAGGCGATCCCGCCGTACATCGAGCCGATGACGCCCGCGATGAGGAGAAGGAGCGGCCCCAGATCCTTCAGCGCCACCATCTTCTCGCGGAAGCTGGTGCGGGGCGGCGTCGCGCCCACGAGCGCGGGGTTGAGCCACGAGCGGATCGCGAGATAGCCCATGTAGGAGGCCGCCAGCATCAGCCCCGGCACGATGCCGGCGATGAAGAGCCGCAGGATCGATTCCTCGGCCATCACCCCGTAGATGATCATGATGGTCGAGGGCGGGATCAGGAAGCCGAGCGTCCCCGCCCCGGCGAGGCTGCCCGTCACGAGGTCGCGGTTGTAGCCGCGGTCGATCAGCTCCTTGGCGGTGATGCGCCCCACGGTGGCGGTGGTCGCGGCCGACGAGCCGCAGACCGAGGCGAACATGGTGCAGCCGAGCACGGTCAGGTGCGACAGCCGCCCCGGCACCCGGCGCAGCCAGGGCGAGAGGCCGGTGAACAGCGCCTCGGAGATCTTCGTGCGGAAGAGGATCTCGGCCATCAGGATGAAGAGCGGCAGCGCGAGCAGCTCGGGCGAGACGACGACGTTGTAGGTCTGCTGGGCGAGAAGCTTGAGCCCGGGCATGTTCGGCCGGAAGAGCGCGAGCAGACCCGCGCCGGTGCCGATGAGCCCGAGGCCGATCCAGAGGCCGCTGCCCAGAAGCAGGGTGAGAAGGCCGAGCAGGGTGGCGATGACTTTTCCCATGGACGGCTCCTATTCCAGACCGGGGCCGACGGAGAGTTCCTCGCCGCGCACGAGGCGCAGGATCTGGGCGAGGCACTGCAGGGTGAGGATCGCGGCGCCCGTCGCAAGGGCCGCCTGCGGGTAGACGAGCGGGACGCGGAACGAGGTGGCGGCGGTCGAGCCCCGCTGCGCCGAGAGCCAGGCCATCTCGATCAGGGCCCAGCTCATGTAGGCGCAGATGGCAAGGCCCACGAGGCAGGCCGCGAACTCGAGCGTGCGGCCCACCGCGCGGGGCATCGATTCGAGCAGGGCCGTCACGCGGACATGGCTGCCGCCCTTGAGCGCGCTGCCGCTGGCCAGAAGGAAGCAGGTTCCCATGAAGTAACCCGCCAGATCCCACGAGAAATGGATCGAATAGGCGAGAAGGTTGCGCGAGAAGATCTCGGCGGCCACGAGGACGAGGATACCGAGAAGGCACAGGGCCGCGAGATAGCCGCCCAGATCGGTCACGCCGTCGATCACGGCGAGCGTCCTGCGGAAGCGGGTTGGAGCAAGTGGGGTCATGGAGCTCAACGGTCGACGAGGGGAAGGAGGCGCCGCGTCGCGGAGCCGGAAGGGTGGAATGCGGGCGGGGCCTTCGCCCCGCCGCATCCCTGTCCCGTCAGTTGCGCAGGGTCAGATAGGCGTCGATGATCGGCGCCGCCTCGGGCACCCGGGCCTTGTAGGCATCCCAGAGCGGCAGCGCCTTCTCGAGCAGCGCGGCCGACAGTTCGGGCGACGGGGCCGAGACCTCGACACCGTTCTCCTTCAGGGTGGCGATCTTCTTGTCGTCCTCGGCGCGGCTGTTCAGCCAGAACTGGCCCTCGAGGCTGGCGGCGGTTTCCTCGATCTTCTGCTGGGTCTCGAGCGGCAGCGCGTTCCAGGCATCGAGGTTCACCGACATGATGTTCGACGAGGCCTGCCAGTTGAAGGTGCTCATGTATTTGGTGAATTCCCAGAAGGCACCGTCCACGCCCGACGAGGAGGAGGTCGTTACGCCCTTGATGGTGCCTGCCGCGAGCGACGGCACGACCTCGCCCCAGGGCATCTGGATGGGCGTGGCGCCGAGCGCGCCGAAGAAGTCGTTGCCGTTCGAATCGACCACGCGGATCGTGAGGCCCTTGAGGTCCTCGACCGTGTTGATCGCGTTCGGCGCGAAGACGGCCTGCCCCGGCCACGGCACCATGTAGAGGATCTTCTGGTTCATCCCGGCCGCGACCTCGTCGAGCTTCGGGCGGTAGAACTTGTGCAGAAGCGCGAGGTCCGCCATCGTCGGCGCGAGGAAGGGCAGCGTCTCGATCCCGAGGACCGGGGCCTCGCCCACCTGCTGGTTGAGCAGGATCTCGGCGATCGGCACCAGCCCGTCGCGCACCGCGGCCATGCCTTCCGGACCCTTGATCCCGAGCGCGCCGCCGGAATGGACCGTGATGACCACCTCGCCGTCAGTCGCTTCCTTCACCGCATCCGCGAAGGCCATGGCGTTCTGGGTGTGGAAATTGCCTTCCGGCCAGACGATGGACATGTCCCATTTGGTTTCGGCCCAGGCCGACGTGGCGGCGACCGAGACGGCAAAAGCGGCAGTGGCAGCGATACTTCCCTGTTTCATGATCTCCCTTCCCAGGATTGCTTGGTTGGATTGTTCTTGAGATTTCAGTATACCAACTGTATCCCATTTATGAAGCGGCCCGGCGCGATCTGTCAATCCTCCGGGCCGGACCGCCGAAAGAAACATCCGAAATCTCGGAAAATGCTGAAAAACTTCGCAGGACAGGGCTGGGAATGGTGAAAAGGATCGATCTCAACTGCGACATGGGCGAGAGCTTCGGCGCCTATGTGATCGGCGACGACGCAGGCATGCTGGAGCTGGTGACCTCGGCCAATATCGCCTGCGGATTCCATGCAGGCGACCCGGTCGTGATGCGCCGGACGATCCGCATGGCGAAGGAGAAGGGCGTCTCGGTCGGCGCCCATCCCTCCTTCGCCGATCTCTACGGATTCGGCCGGCGGCGCATCTCGGGCGAGCGGCCCGAGGATCTCGAGACGCAGCTCATCTTCCAGATCGTGGCGATGCAGGGCATGGCCGCGCTCGAGGGCCATCCGATGACCCATGTGAAGACCCATGGCGCGCTCGGCAACATGGCGGCCGTGGATCCCGACCTCGCCGCGCTCTGCGTCCGTGCGATCCGGGCGGTCGATCCGGGCCTCATCTTCGTGACGCTGCCCTATTCCGAGACCTTCCGCGCCGCCGAGAAGGCGGGCCTCCGGGTCGCCTGCGAGATCTATGCCGACCGCAGCTATACGGATGCGGGCGAGCTTACCCCGCGCAGCCAGCCCGGCGCGGTGATCCACGACCCCGAGCAGAGCCTCGCGCAGGTGCTCGAGATGGTGGTGAACGGCCACATTCCCACGACGGGCGGCAAGCGGCTGCCGGTCAGCCCCGACACGCTCTGCATCCATGGCGATACCGCGGGCGCGGTCGCCATCGCCCGCCGCCTGCGCAGCGCCCTCGAAGAGAACGGCATCGCCATCGCGCCGTTCGCCCAAGCCTGAAGGATCCGACCATGACCCGCACCCTCTATCTCAACGGAGCCTGGCTGCCCGAATCGGAGGCCAAGGTCTCGGTCTTCGACCGCGGCTTCCTCATGGCGGACGGCATCTACGAGGTAACCTGCGTGCTCGACGGCAAGCTCGTCGATTATGCGGGCCATGCCGCGCGGCTGCAGCGGTCGGCGCAGGAGCTGGGCATGGCCCTGCCGCTGACCGAGGCGGAACTCCTCGCGGTCCATCGCGAGATCGTGGCGCGCAACGCGCTCGATCAGGGGCTGATCTATCTCCAGCTCACCCGCGGCGTGGCCGAGCGCGATTTCGTCTATCCGCCCGCCGGCACGCCGCCGACGCTCGTGATGTTCACGCAAGCCAAGAACGTGCTCGAGAATGCCGCGGCCGAGGCGGGGATCCGCGTGGCGCTGCTGCCCGACCTGCGCTGGGGTCGGCGCGACATCAAGACGGTGCAGCTTCTCTATCCCTGCATGGCGAAGATGGAGGCCAAGGCCCGCGGCGCCGACGATGCCTGGCTCGTCGAGGACGGGTTCGTGACCGAGGGCAGCGCTGCCACCTCGCATATCGTGACCGCCGAGGGCGTGCTCGTCACCCGAGACCTCTCGCACGCGCTCCTGCCCGGCATCACCCGCGCCTCGGTGCTGGAACTGGCCGCGGCGCATGACGTGCGCGTCGAGGAACGCGCCTTCACCCCGGACGAGGCGCGCGCCGCGCGCGAAGCCTTCATCACCTCGGCCACCAACTTCGTGGTGCCCGTGGTGGCCATCGACGGCGCGACCGTGGGCGACGGCAAGCCCGGCGCGCTGACCCGCGACCTGCGGCGCTTCTACATCGAGACCCGCCGCGCATCGGCAATCTGAGGAGAGAGAGACCATGGCCGAACGGATCAACCGCGACACGCGCGGCGTCTATATCATCGCCGCGACCCCCTTCACGGATCAGGGCGACATCGACCACGACAGCCTCCGCCGCCTCGTCGATTTCTACATCGGCCACGGCGTGACCGGTCTCACCATCCTCGGCATGATGGGCGAGGCGAACAAGATGACCGGCGACGAGCGCCGCGCGGTGATCGACACCGTGCTCGCGCGCACGGGCGACCTGCCGGTGGTGGTGGGCGTCTCGGACGCGGGCCTTGCCAATCTCACCGATCTGGCCTCCTACGCGATGGACGAGGGCGCGGCCGGGGTCATGGTGGCCCCCTCGGCCGGCCCGGCCCGCGAGGACCGGATCGAGGTCTATTTCCATGCCGTCTGCGAGGCGCTCGGGCCCGAGGTGCCGGTCTGCTTCCAGGACTTCCCGCTGGCCACGGGCCTGCCGGTCTCGCCCGCCCTCATCCGCCGCCTCTCGCAGGAGCGTGACCAGATCGTCATGCTCAAGCACGAGGATTGGCCGGGGCTGACCAAGATCACCCAGCTGCGCAAGCAGGAAGAGGCCCCCGGCGTCGCCCGGCTCTCGATCCTCTGCGGCAATGGCGGGCTCTACCTGCCGCAGGAGCTGCAGCGGGGCGCCGACGGCGCCATGACGGGCTTTGCCTATCCCGAGGCGCTGGTCCAGACGGTGGCGCTGCATCACGCGGGCCGCGTGGACGAGGCCGAGGATCTCTTCGACCGCTACATCCCGATCCTGCGCCATGAGCAACAGCCGGGCTTCGGGCTTGCGGTGCGCAAATATGTGCTGATGAAGCGCGGCGCCATCGCCTCGGCCGCCACCCGCGCGCCGGGACCGAAGATGTCGGCCATCGACGCGGCCGAGACCGACCGGCTGATGGCCCGTCTCGAGGCGCGGCTGAAAGGCTGATTGCGGAAGACCGCGGCTCCTCCCACCGCGGTTTCACGGGGCGCGCTCCCCGCCCCGTTCAAGGTCACCCTCGGCGGACGCGCCGGGGGTGATTGCATTTCGGGGGCCAGACCTGGGCGTGCCTGTGCAGGAGAGTCGTGCGCCCGTTGGAACCGGAGGAGGCCGCGACCCCGCCCCGTTCGAGGCCGCCACCCACGAAAGACCCGTTCCTGTGGGCCCGACTCGAGGGCCGGAGCAGGAGGCGCCGCGAAGCGGGATGCGGGCCGACCGAGGCTGCGCCCCACCCTTGTCCAAGGCTGCCGCGCCGGAAGAACGGCGCTTCCGCGGGACCGGACCGGGAGCCGCGCCCCTTGCCCCAAGCAGAAGCTGCCGGTCCGTGCGGCATCGGCCGCGCCCTGGCGGAGGGACTGCCGAAAAAACCGGCACTATAAACAGAGGTTATATTACAACAATCAAGAGAGCCCTCATTTATATTGATGCGGCGGGGCTGCCTGTGGTCAGGATGGGTCACGGCGACAGAACCGAAGAACATTCCGCCCCATCAACAGGAGATCCCATGACCAACCCCCGCTTCGGGGGGCTTGTGGCGCTTGCCTTCATGGCCGCGACCACGCTGCCCGCCCAATCCCAGGTGGCCGAGATCCGCGACAGCTATCGCGTGGCGCTCGACGGCACCTTCGCCCCCCATGCCATGCCGAAACTCTCGGGCGGTGTCGAAGGCTTCAACGTCGATCTGGCCCAGCTCATCGGTGAACGTCTGGGATCCGAGGTGACGGTCGATGCGGCACAATTCTCCGGCCTCATCCCGGCGCTGCAGGCGGGCACCTACGACTTTCTCGTGGCCCCGGTCACGGTGAACCAGGAGCGGTCCGAGAACCTGCTCTTCACCGAGGGCTTCATGGACACGAACTTCGCCTTCGTCGTGCCCGCGGGCTCGGAGAAGCGGGACGGGATCGAGGCCTTCAAGGGGATGACGATCTCGGTCAACCGGGGCTCGGCCTATCACACCTATCTCGACGAACATGCCGCCGAATATGGCTGGACCGTCGTGCCCTTCGGCACCAACACCGATGCCGTCGAGGCGGTGGCCACCGGGCGCGCGGATGCGAACCTGTCGGGCGCGACCGTGGCGGCCTGGGCCGCGCTCCAGAACCCGGCGGTGGATCTTTCCTACGAGATCCAGACCGGCCTCGTCTGGGGGCTGGCCTTCCGGCTGGACGATGCGGCGACCCGCAACCGCGTCGATCTCGTGCTCGAATGCCTGAAGACCGACGGCTCGCTCGCGGCCCTCTCCGAGAAATGGTTCGGCGTGACGCCCGCGGCCGGCACCACCATCGTGACGCCGACGCCGGGCTTCGGCGTGCCGGGGTTCCCCGGCTATCAGGAAGATGCCCACGAGCCCTCCTGCGACTTCTCCTGATCCCTGCCCTGCCCGCCGCCCCGTCCCCGGCGGACGGGGCGGCGCCCCACCCCATCCCATCGGAGCCCGCATGTCCCGACCCATGCTCGAAATCGTCGCGCTCGAGAAAACCTTCGGAGAGCTCAAGGTCCTGCGCGACATCAACCTGCGGGTCGCGACCGGCGAGATGGTCTTCGTCATCGGCCCCTCGGGATCGGGCAAGTCCACCATGCTGCGCTGCTGCAACCGGCTGGAGGAGCCGACCTCGGGTGCGATCCTCATCGACGGCAAGGACATCGTCGGATGCTCCTCCTCGGCGCTGAACCGGATGCGGCTCGAGGTGGGCATGGTGTTTCAGGGCTTCCACCTCTATCCGCACATGACGGTCGTGGCGAATGTGATGCTCGCCCAGATCAAGGCGCTGAAACGGTCGAAGGACGAGGCCCGCGAGCGCGCCCTGGCCATGCTCGACCGCGTGGGCCTGCGTCATCGGGCCGAGACCATGCCCACCCAGCTCTCGGGCGGCCAGCAGCAGCGCGTGGCCATCGCCCGCGCCCTCGCGCTCGATCCCAAGGTCATGCTCTTCGACGAACCCACCTCGGCGCTCGATCCCGAGCTCGTGGGCTCGGTCCTTGCCGTGATGAAGGATCTCAAGGACAGCGGCATGACCATGCTGGTCGTGAGCCACGAGATGGGCTTCGCCCGCGAGGCGGCCGACCGGGTCGTGTTCATGGACGGCGGCCTCGTGGTCGAGGAAGGCCCGCCCGAGGAGATCTTCGCCAACCCGAAGGCCGAGCGGACGCAGGCCTTCCTCTCGCGCGTGCGGGCCTGACGCCATGGACGGGCTCGACCGGTTCCTTGCCACCTTCTTCAACGCGCGCATCTTCGCCCGCTACCTGCCCGACATGCTGGCGGGCGTCTGGACGACGATCTGGCTCGCCGGGGCGGTGATCGCCCTCGGGCTGAGCCTCGGCCTCGCGCTGGCCTGCCTGCGCGCCTACGGCTGGCGCATCGCGAGTTTCTTCATCATCTGCTTCGCCGACATGGGCCGCGCGCTGCCGCCGCTGGTGCTGATCCTCATCATGTATTTCGGGCTGCCGGGCCTCGGGCTGCGGATGCCGGGGCCGCTCGTGCTGATCCTCGTTCTGGGCACGGTGCTTGCGGCCTTCGCCGAAGAGATCTTCTGGGCGGGCCTGACCTCGGTGCCCAAGGGCCAGTGGGAGGCGGGGCGCGCCACGGGGCTCGGCTTCACCCAGACGCTGGTCCAGATCGCCCTGCCGCAGGCCGCGCGCCTCGCGCTGCCGCCGCTTGTGAACCGCGTGCTCGCCATCTCGAAGATGACCGCGCTCGGCTCGGTCATCGGCGTCTCCGAGATCCTGTCCGTGGCCTCGACCGCCCAGAGCTTCACCGGCTCGGCCGCACCGCTGACCATGGGCGCCATCGCCTATGTGATCGTGTTCCTCCCGCTCGTGGTGCTGACGCGCCTGCTCGAGCGGCGCTTCGCCTGGAAGGTCTGAGCCATGCAGGACTTCATCCGCCTGTTCTTCAATCTCGAGGTCATGGCCCAGACGCTGCCGCTGCTGATGCAGGGGCTCTGGATGACGGTGAAGCTCTGCGCGGCCGTCATCGCGCTCGGGCTGGTGGGCGGGCTCTTCCTCGCGCTCGGCGCCCTCTCGCACCGGCGCTGGCTGCGCTGGCCCGCCTTCGCGGTGATCGATTTCCTGCGCGCGCTGCCGCCCCTGGTGCTCCTGATCTTCATCTATTCGGGCCTGCCCTTCGCGGGGCTCGCCATCTCGCCCTTCGCGGCGGTGGCGGTGGCCTTCTTCCTCAACAACTCGGCCTACTATGCCGAGATCTACCGCGCGGGCATCCAGTCGGTGCCCGCAGGCCAAACCGAGGCCGCGCGCGCCTGCGGGCTGACCACCGGCCAGACGCTCGCCCATGTGGTGCTGCCGCAGGCGGTGCGCAACGTGCTGCCGGACCTGCTGTCGAACACGGTCGAGGTGGTCAAGCTCACCTCGCTCGCCTCGGTCGTGTCGCTGGCCGAACTTCTCTACTCGGCGAACATGGCCCGGTCGCTCACCTACAATGCCTCGCCGCTCGTGCTCGCGGCGCTGGTCTATCTCCTGCTGCTCTGGCCGCTGGTGCGGCTCGTCAGTCGCTACCAGCGCCGCCTCGCGGCCTGAGCACCCCCTTTCACCACTTACCTTCAGGGAAGAGACAGATGCGCAAGATGATCGTTGGCGGGGCCCAGATGGGGCCGATCCAGCAGGCCGACAGCCGCGAGACGGTGGTGGCCCGGATGATGGAGCTGATGCGCAAGGCCCATGCCGAGGGCGTGAAGATGCTCGTCTACCCCGAGCTTGCCCTCACCACCTTCTTCCCGCGCTGGTATGCCGAGGACCGCGCCGAGATGGACCGCTGGTTCGAGAGCGAGATGCCGAACGGGGCCACGCAGCCCCTGTTCGATCTGGCGCGCGAGATGGGCATGGCCTTCACCTTCGGCTTTGCCGAGCTGACGCCCGACGGGCACCATTTCAACACCTCGATCCTGACCGATGCGCAGGCCAACATCGTGGGCACCTACCGCAAGATCCATCTGCCCGGCCATGTGGAGTTCGACCCCGAGCGCACCCACCAGCATCTCGAGAAGCGCTATTTCGAGCCGGGCGACCTCGGCTTCAACGTCTGGCGCAACGAGGGCGTGGTCATGGGCATGGCGATCTGCAACGATCGCCGCTGGCCGGAAACCTATCGCGAGCTGGGGCTGCAGGGCGTGGAACTCGTGACCATCGGCTACAACACGCCGTCCGTGAACAGCCAGAAGGGTGCCGAGGGGCTGCGCCAGCGGCTGTTCCACTCGGATCTGTCGATGCAGGCCGGGGCCTACCAGAACTCGACCTATGTCGTGGGCGTGGCCAAGGCCGGCACCGAGGACGGGCATCACCTGATGGGCGGCTCGATCATCGTCGATCCCGACGGCGAGGTGATCGCCCGCGCCGAGACCGAGGGCGACGAGCTGATCTTCGCCGAATGCGACTTCGACCGCTGCCCCTTCGGCAAGGCCACCGTCTTCGACTTCGCCCGCCACCGGCGGATCGAGCATTATCAGCGCATCGGCCGGCAGACCGGCGTGATCGTCCCGGTCTGAGGAGAAGGCGGCATGGAGTTCGATACGGTCATCCACGGCGGCACCATCGTCACGCCGACCGAAAGCTGGCAGGGCGATCTGGGCCTCGTGGGGGGCCGGATCGCGGCTCTGGCCGAGCGGCTGCCCGGCGGCGCGCGCCGGATCGACGCCACCGGGCGGCTCGTCCTGCCCGGCGGCATCGAGGCGCACGCCCATATCGCGCAGGAAAGCTCCTCGGGGCTGATGAGCGCGGACGATTATTACACGGGCTCGGTCTCGGCGGCCTTCGGCGGCAACTCGAGCTTCATCCCCTTCGCGGCCCAGCACCGCGGCCAGTCGGTGGATGCGGTGATCGAGACCTACGACAGCCGGGCGGCACCGAATTCGGTGCTCGACTATTCCTACCATCTCATCATCTCGGACCCCAACGAGAAGGTCCTGACCGAGGAGCTGCCGCGCGCCTTCGCCCGCGGCATCACCTCGTTCAAGGTCTTCATGACCTACGACCTGATGAACCTCGGCGACCGCGGGATGCTCGACATCCTGACCGTCGCCCGCCGTCACGGCGCCCTCACCATGGTCCATGCCGAGAACAACGACATGGTGAAATGGATGAACGCGCGCCTCGCCGCAGCGGGGCTCACGGCGCCGAAATATCACGCGATCTCGCGCCCGGCGCTGGCCGAGGCCGAGGCGATCAACCGCGCGATCTCGCTCGCCCGGCTGGTGGGGGCGGGGCTCTTCATCGTGCATGTCTCGACGCCCGAGGGGGCGGATCTCGTGGCCCGCGCGCAGGCCTGCGGTCTTCCGATCCATGCCGAGACCTGCCCGCAATATCTGGCCTTCACCCGCGCCGACCTCCACCGGCCCGGGATGGAGGGGGCCAAATACATCTGCTCGCCCCCCCTGCGCGATGCGGCGACGCAGGCCGCGCTCTGGCGCCACGCCCGGCGCGGCACCTTCGAGAGCGTGTCCTCGGACCATGCCCCCTATCGGTTCGACGCCAGCGGCAAGTTCGCGAACGGGGCGCAGCCCGCCTACCCCGCCATCGCGAACGGCCTGCCCGGCATCGCCATGCGCCTGCCCTATCTCTTTTCCGAAGGGGTCGCGGCGGGGCGGATCAGCCTCCAGCAGTTCGCGGCCCTTTCCTCCTCGAACGCCGCGCGCCTTTTCGGGATGGAGCGCAAGGGCGCGCTGCTGCCGGGGTATGACGCTGACATCGCGATCTGGAACCCCGAGGAAACGCGCGAGGTCACGCTCGCCGATCAGCACGATGCGATGGATTACACGCCCTTCGAGGGGATGCGCCTCACCGGCTGGCCTGAACATGTGCTGAGCCGCGGCGAGACGGTGGTCGAGGCGGGCGAGCTGAAGGCCGCCCGCGGGCGCGGCCGCTTCGTGGCGCGCGCCCCCTACCGCCCCGATCCCAATGCGCCGGTCGAGCCCGAGCTGGACCCCGCGCTCAACTTCGGCGCGGAGATCCGGCCGTGAAGCGCATCCTCGTCATCAACCCCAACTCCTCGACCGCCGTCACCGAGGGGCTGCGCGAGGCGCTGGCCCCCTTCGAGGGACCCGTCCGTTTCGACTGTATCGAGATCGCCGAGAGCCCGGCCACGATCTTCACCGAAGAGGATGTGGCGCGCGCGGGCCTCGGCGTCGCCGAGCGCATCCGCCAGGACCCCGGGGCCGACGGCTATATCATCGCCTGCTTCTCGGATCCGGGGCTCGATCTCGCCCGCTCGATCACCGCGAAACCGGTTTTCGGCTGTCAGGAGGCCGGGATCCTCACCGCGATGGCCCGCGCCGACCGTTTCGCCATCGTGGCGCTGGGGCCGGCCTCGGTCGCGCGCCACATGCGCAGGATGCGCGCCATGGGCGTTCTGGGCCGGCTCGCGGGCGAGCTCGATCTGGGCGGGGTCAGCGCCGAGGATGCGGGGCGCTCGGATGCGGTCTATGCCTGCACGCTGGCGGTGGGGCAGGAGCTCGTGCGGATGGGCGCCGGTGCGCTGGTGCCCGGCTGCGCGGGCTTTGCCCCCCGCCGCGCCCAGCTCGAGCGCGACCTCGGCATCGCGGTCGTCGATCCGGTGCTGGCCGCCGCGGGCATGGCGATGGGCGCGGTGCTGGCGTGACCGGCGGGCGGACGGCGCCCGAGATCTCGCTGCGGCTCCTCGAGATCTTTGCGGCCATGATGCGCGCCGGCACCACGGTCGAGGCGGCCGAGATGCTGGGCGTGTCGCAGCCTGCGGTCTCGGCCGGCCTCAAGCAGCTCGAGACCCAGCTCGGCATCGTGCTGTTCGAGCGCGCCTCGCGCCGCATGATGCCCACGGCCGAGGCGCGCGAGCTTTTCGCCGAGATCCGGCCGATGTTCTCGATGCTGCGCAGCTTCACCCAGACCGCCCGCGACATCCGCGAGGGGCTGAGCGGGCGGCTGCGGATCATCAGCACCCCACCCATCGGCCACACCCTCGCCCCCCGCGCGCTGGTCGAGTTCCTGCGCGAGCGCCCCGGCGTCTCGGTGGCCTTCGACGTGCGCCGCCTCGAGCATGTGATCGACGCGGTGCAGAGCGGCAGCGCCGATCTGGGCCTCGCGCTCAGCATGGACCGCTATACGGCGCTCAATTCCGAGGTGCTGCACGAGACGCATATGGTGGCGCTCGTGGAGGCGGCGGGGCCGCTTGCCGCGCAGACGCAGGTCACGGCCGAAGACCTTGCCGCGCATCCGTTCGTGGGGATCGAGGGCGACTCGAAGCTCGGCGGCCTCGTCCGCTCGGCCTTCCTGCAGAGCGGCTTGGGCTACCTGCCCCAGATCGAGGTCCGCTACGTCTCGACCGCGGCCGAGCTCGTGAACCACGGGCTCGGCAATGCGGTGGTCGATCCCTTCACCGCCCATTACCACGCCCGGCCCGGCATCGCGATCCGGCCCTTCGTGCCGGCCTGCATGACCCGCGTCGTGCTGCTCACCCGCCGCGGCGTGCCGCGCAGCCAGCTCGCCCATGCCTTCGCCGCGACGCTGAAACCGATTTTCGCCGAACCGCTCCGGAGGATCCACGCATGATGCTCGACCTGGGGTCGCTGCCGCCCGCCACCCGCTACAAGCTGCTGACCGCCATCGTCCTGCCGCGCCCGGTGGCCTGGGTCACGACGCAGAGCCCCGGGGGCGTGGTCAATGCGGCGCCCTTCTCCTTCTTCAACCTCTTCGGCCAGAACCCGGCCCTCGTGGTGCTGGGGCTCGAACATCGCGCGGACGGCTCGATGAAGGACACGACGCGCAACATCCGCGAGACGGGCGAGTTCGTCGTGAACATCGTGACCGAGGATCTGGTGGCGCCCATGGTGGCGAGCGCTGCCCCCGTGGGCCCCGGCACGAGCGAGCCCGAGGCGCTGGGGCTGGCGCTCGCCCCGTCCCTGACCGTGGGCCCGCCGCGGCTGGCCGCCGCGCCCGCCGCCATCGAATGCCGCCGCACGGTCGGGCTCTCCTTCAGCGCCGAGCGCGAGATCCTCGTGGGCGAGGCCACGGGGCTGGCCGCCCGCGACGGGTTGATCGACCCCGAGAAATGGTATGTGGACTGGCAGGGCGACTATCCGGTGGCCCGGCTCTTCGCCGACCGCTACGCCCGTCTGGTCGAGATCGACCGCCATGCGATCCCCGCCGCGATCTAGCACCGCCATCGGCCCTGCCTAAGCGCAGGCGAGGAGATGCGGCCTCGCGCGGCGCCCGACCGGATGCTCGATCCGGCCGGACGGGGGGCGCTGCGCGCCGCAGGCGCGTCAACGGCCG
>NZ_MABH01000086.1 GCF_001720585.1 Cereibacter johrii
CGGCCGTCGCCACCGCGCGGCGTGAGGGTGGCCGCCAGTTCCGACGGACCCGGCGCGCGTTCCGGCCGGAAGAAGGCGGGCAGGTCGGCGGGCAGCTCCTCTCGGGCAGGCAGAGGCGCGGCCTCTTCGACCGCGCGCCGGAAGATCAGAAGGTTCTGATAGGTGGTGGTCTTGCCGGTGAAGCCCACCCGCTCCTCGCAGGGCAGCGTCTCCGCGCGCAGATATTCCCATCCGTCGCGGCCAAGGTCGTTCATCATCTGGGTGAGGGCATGGGCGAACCGGTCGGTGGCCGTCTTGGCCCCCTTCACCTTCTCGCCCTTCCGCGGGGCGGGAACGACCTTGTATTCGAATCGGGGCATGATGAAAATTCTCGCTGACTGCCCCCCGAGTCTAGGGCGCTTCGGGCATCTGCCAAGGGGCAAGACGCGGGGGGCAGTCCGAACGCGCGGCGAACGGCCGAGCCGACCGCCGCCGTGCCGAGAGATCGTCGCCGGAAGGGCAGGGCCCCGTCCGGCTGCGGGTCAGAGCCCCAGCTTCTGGGCCACGATCTGGTTGACGGCGGCCGGATTGGCCTTGCCGCCCGTGGCCTTGATGACCTGACCCACGAACCAGCCGGCGAGCTTGGGGTTCGCCTTGGCCTTCTCGACCTGCGCGGGGTTGGCCGCGATGATCTCGTCGACCGCGGTCTCGATGGCGCCGGTATCGGTCACCTGCTTCATGCCGCGTGCTGCGGCCACCTCGGCCGGATCGCCGCCCTCGGTCCAGAGGATCTCGAACAGGTCCTTGGCCATCTTGCCGGAAATCTCGCCCGACGCGATCAGATCGAGAACTCCGCCCAGCTGCCCGGCCTTCACCGGCGT
Source organism: Cereibacter johrii (assembly GCF_001720585.1). Classification (GTDB taxonomy): domain Bacteria; phylum Pseudomonadota; class Alphaproteobacteria; order Rhodobacterales; family Rhodobacteraceae; genus Cereibacter_A; species Cereibacter_A johrii. Next base: position 861 of record NZ_MABH01000086.1, read on the forward strand.
GTCGGCGATGGTCAGGCCCTGCTTGTTCAGCCGGCCGAAGAGCTCGTTGATGACCCAGTTCGCGGCCTGCTTGCCGTCGCGCCCGCGGGCCACCTCCTCGAAATAGGCGGCCGCCTCGAGTTCGGCCGTCAGCACGTTGGCGTCATAGTCCGTCACGCCATAGTCGGCCATGAAGCGGGCCTTCTTGGCATCGGGCAGCTCGGGCATGGAGGCCGCGATATCGTCCACCCAGCCCTGCTCGATCTCGAGCGGCAGGAGGTCGGGATCGGGGAAGTAGCGGTAATCGTGCGCCTCTTCCTTCGAGCGCATCGAGCGCGTCTCGCCCTTGTCGGGATCGTAGAGGCGGGGTTCCTGCACCACCTTGCCGCCGTCCTCGAGGATGGCGATCTGGCGGCGCGCCTCGTAGTCGATGGCCTGCTGGATGAAGCGCATCGAGTTCATGTTCTTGATCTCGCAGCGGGTGCCCAGATGCGAGAAATCCTGCGTCTCCTGATACTTCTCGTACTGGCCCGGCCGGCAGACCGACACGTTCACGTCGGCGCGGAGGTTGCCGTTCTGCATGTTGCCGTCGCAGGTGCCGAGATAGCGCAGGATCTGGCGGAGCTTCGCCACATAGGCGGCCGCCTCCTCGGGGCCGCGGATGTCGGGGCGGCTCACGATCTCCATCAGCGCGACGCCGGTGCGGTTGAAGTCCACGAAGGAGAGATTCGGGTCCATGTCGTGGATCGACTTGCCCGCATCCTGCTCGAGATGGATGCGCTCGATCCGCACCAGCCGCGCGATGCCCGGGGCCATCTCGACCAGCACCTCGCCCTCGCCCACGATCGGGTGGTAGAGCTGGCTGATCTGGTAGCCCTGCGGCAGGTCGGGATAGAAGTAGTTCTTGCGGTCGAAGGCCGAGACGAGGTTGATCTGCGCCTTCAGGCCGAGCCCGGTGCGGACCGCCTGCGCGACGCAGAACTCGTTGATGACCGGCAGCATTCCCGGCATCGCGCAATCCACGAAGGACACGTTCGAGTTCGGCTCGGCCCCGAAGGTGGTCGAGGCGCCCGAGAAGAGCTTGGCATTCGACGAGACCTGGGCGTGGATCTCCATCCCGATCACCAGTTCCCAGTCGTGCTTGGCCCCGGCGATCACCTTGGGCTTGGGGGCTTCGTAGGTCAGGTCGAGCATGGGTCATCCCTCCGGTCGCGGGCCCGTTCTAGGCAGGGAACCGCCAAAGGGCAAGTCCACCCCGGGCGGAGTCTCGCCGACATCCAATGGATCGGGTTGCCAGAATCCGCCACTCACCGGCACAACCTGCGGGCCGCGACGTAAGGCGGTGCTGAACAAGGTCTTCGCATGAAGCTCCGCATGGTCCTGATCGGTCTGCTGCTCGCCCTGCCCATCTCCTGCGGTGAGGCGCGGCCCACGTCGGATGTCCGCAACTTCCTGCCCGTCATGCGGTGGGATCACCGGCCCGAAGCGAAGATCTGGACCGAGCGGACCCTGCTCGCGGTGGAGCAGCGCGACGACTTCCTGACCGACACGGTGCCGCAGGACATCGCCACCTGGTGCCCCGGCTATCCCGACGCCACGCCGGCAGAACGGCGCGCCTTCTGGACCGGCATCCTCTCGGCGCTGGCCAAGCACGAGAGCACCTGGAACCCGGTCGCCTCGGGCGGGGGCGGGCGCTGGATCGGCCTCACCCAGATCGCACCGCAGACCGCGCAGGCCTACGGCTGCCGGGCGCAGAGCGCGGGCGCGCTGAAGGACGGGGCGCTCAACCTGTCCTGCGCCGTGCGGATCGCGGCGCGCCAAGTCGAGCGGGACGGGCTGGTGGCGGGCAACGGCACCCGCGGCCTCGGGCGCGACTGGGCGCCCTTCCGCAGCGCCTCGAAGCGGGCCGAGATGGCCGCCTGGACCCGCGCCCAGCCCTATTGCAAGGTCAAGAGCTGAGGCTCAGCCGCGCAGGAAGCGGCGCCGCGCCTCTTCGGCCATCGCCTGCCGCATCTCGATCCGCGCCAGTTCCGCCATGGCCGCGCGCCGCGCCTCGGGATCGCTGATCCCCGCCAGCCGTGCGCGCTGTTCCGCGGCCTGCTTCTTCAGGACGATCTCTTCGGGCAGGACGCCTGCTTCTGCCATGATGCGGAAGCCTATCGCTTCGCCGGGGCTGGTGAAGGCCTCCGACGGTCTTTCGGGCAGGGGCCGACCCTCGCCCGACAGTCCCGAGAGCTTGCCCTCGGCCCGGGCCTTCAGCATCCGCCGTTCTGCAATCCGGTCGAGCCAACCCATCGGCGCCTCCCTCGGGGCCAAGATGGGGCTCGGGCCCGCGTCTGGCAAGGGCGGCGCTGCCGCCCCTGCCGGTCCTGCTCAGGCGATCTCGGACAGCCGGGCGAGGGCGGCCGAGAGCTTGGCCCCTTCCTCCTCCCCCTGTTCGAGCCGGGTGCGCGCCTCGTCCACCACCTCTTCCGGGGCCGAGGCCACGAAGTTCGGGTTGCCGAGCCGCCCGCGGAGGCCCGCCATGTCCTTCTCGAGCTTCTCGAGGGTCTTGGCGAGGCGGGCCTTCTCGGCGCCGATGTCGATCACGCCCTCGAGCGGAATGGCGAAGCTGCCGCCCTCGACAGCGATGGTGAGCGCCCCCTTCGGCGCGCTTGCAGCTTCGGTGAAGCCCTCGAGCCGCGCCAGACGCAGGATGAGCGCCTCGTTCCGCGCCAGCGCCTCGCGCCCGGCCGCATCGAGCGCGAGCTGCACGACGGGCAGTTTCAGCCCCGCCGGCACATGGACCTGAGCGCGTGCCGAGCGGATCTCCTCGATGAGCGAGATCACCCAGCTCATCTCGCGATCCGCTGCGGGATCGACCAGTTCGGCGCCGAAGGACGGCCAGTCGGTGTGGACCAGCATCTTCGTCCGGCTGCCCGTGGTGGCCCAGAGGTCTTCCGTGATGAAGGGCATGATCGGGTGGAGCAGGATCATGCACTGGTCGAGCACCCAGCCCATCGTGGCGCGGGTCTCGGCGGCGGCCTCCGTGTCGAAGAGCGGCTTCGAGAATTCGACATACCAGTCGCAGACCTTGCCCCAGACGAAGGCATAGAGGGCATTGGCCGCCGAATCGAACCGGTAGGCCGCCAGCGCCGCATCCACTTCCTCGCGCACGCGCCCCGTCTCGCCGATGATCCAGCGGTTGACCGTGGCGGTCGCGGCGGGCGGGGCGGCCTGCGTGGCGTGCCCCTCCCAGACGCCGTTCATCTCGGCGAAGCGGCAGGCGTTCCAGAGCTTGGTGCCGAAGTTGCGGTAGCCCTGGATGCGCGCCGTCGAGAGCTTGAGGTCGCGCCCCATCGCGGCCATGGCGGTCAGGGTGAAGCGCACGGCATCCGCGCCGAACTCGTCGATCAGCTCCAGCGGGTCGAGCACGTTGCCGAGCGATTTCGACATCTTCTTGCCCTTCTCGTCCCGCACGAGCGCATGGACATAGACGGTCTTGAAGGGCACCTCGTTCACCACGGCGAGCTGCATCATCATCATCCGGGCGACCCAGAAGAAGATGATGTCGAAGCCGGTGATGAGCACGTTGGTCGGGAAGTAGCGGGCGAGCTCGGCCGTCTCCTCGGGCCAGCCCAGCGTGCCGATGGGCCACAGACCCGACGAGAACCAGGTGTCGAGCACGTCCGGGTCGCGCCAGACGGGATAGACGAGATGGGTCGGATCCTCGTTCAGGTTGTAGTCGGCCAGCGCCTGCGCCAGCCGGTCGATGGCCTCGGCGCGGCTCGCCACCTCGATCACGCGCGCATTGTTCAGCGGTTGGGGCAGCGAGGCCAGATCGTCGAGGAACTTCTCGGACACGCCCTCGAAGTCGAAGGCGCAATGATGCGTGGGATCGGCATGGTTGAAGGCGCCGTCCTCGAGCAGCTCGAAGATCTCGACCTCGTCGAGCGTGTCGTCGCCGTCATCCTCGAAGCGGGCAGGCCAGATGTCGAGCCCGTACCAGACCGGGATCTGGTGGCCCCACCAGAGCTGGCGCGAGATGCACCAGGGCTCGATGTTCTCGAGCCAGTGGAAATAGGTCTTGGCGTCGCGCTCGGGCAGGATCTCGGTCCGGCCGGTCCGCACCGCATCGATGGCGGGCTGGACGATCTTGGCCGTGTCCACGAACCACTGGTCGGTCAGCATCGGCTCGATGGCGACCTTCGAGCGGTCGCCGTGCGGCACCATGTGCCGGTCCTGATCGATCCCGTCGAGCCAGCCCTGCTCCTCGGCCAGCGCCACGATGCGCTTGCGGGCCTCGTGGCGGTCGAGCCCGTCGAGGGCCAGCGCCTCGTCCGAGGGCGTGCAGTCCTCGGTGAAGTCCGGGTTCTCGACGAGGAACATGGTAGCGCGCCCGGACATGACGTTGATCGCGCGGAGGCCGGTGCGCTGGCCCACACCCCAGTCGTTGAAATCGTGGGCGGGCGTGATCTTCACCGCGCCGGTGCCCTTGGAGGGATCGGCATAGTCGTCGGCCACGATCGGGATGCGGCGGCCCACCAGCGGCAGGATGGCCTCCTTGCCGATCAGATGGGCGTAGCGCTCGTCCGACGGGTTCACCGCGATGCCGGTGTCGCCCAGCATGGTCTCGGGGCGGGTGGTGGCGACGGTCAGATAGTCGCGCTCTTCCCACTCGGTCGGGCGGCCCTCCTCGTCGAAGGCCACCGGATGACGGTAGGTCGCGCCATCGGCCAGCGGGTAGCGCAGGCGCCACATGTTGCCGTTGACCTCGACCTGCTCCACCTCGAGGTCCGAGATCGCGGTCTCGAAATGCGGGTCCCAGTTCACCAGCCGCTTGCCGCGGTAGATGAAGCCCTTCTCATAGAGGTCCACGAAGACCTTCAGCACCGCGCGCTGGAAGTTCGGGTCCATGGTGAAGGCATTGCGCGACCAGTCGCAGGAGGCGCCGAGCCGCTTCAGCTGGTTGACGATGGTGCCGCCCGACTGTTCCTTCCACTCCCAGACCTTCTCGAGGAAGGCCTCGCGGCCCATCTCGCGGCGGCCCGGCTGGCCGGACTTCGCAAGCTCCCGCTCCACCACCATCTGCGTGGCGATCCCGGCATGGTCCTGGCCCGGCTGCCAGAGCGTGTCGAAGCCGCGCATCCGGTGCCAGCGGGTCAGGATGTCCTGCAACGTGTTGTTGAAGGCGTGCCCCATGTGGAGCGAGCCCGTCACGTTCGGCGGCGGGATCATGATACAGAAGGTCTCGGGACGCGAGGCATTGGCCCCGGCGCGGAAGGCGCCTGCCTTCTCCCAGGCGTCATAGAGCCGGGCCTCGGCCTCGGCGGCGTTGAAGGTCTTGTCCATCGGCATGTCGGGCCTCGCAGTTCGTTGCGCCCGGTCTATCCAAGCCGCAGCCCGAGGCCAAGCCTCATCGCGCCCCGGAAGGGCAGGGGGCTCCGGTGCTGCGGGCGCGGTCGCGCCCTTCGGCACGACCGGGGCCCTCCGCCGGCCGTCAGACGGCGCGGTCGATCCGGGTCGAGAGATGGATGAGGCTTTCCGAGCTGCGCACCCCGGTCAGGGCGCCCACCTCGTCGAGCACCTGATCCAGCACCTGCGTCGAAGGGGCCGCGATCTGCAGCAGCAGGTCGAACCGGCCCGAGGTGGTGAAGACCCGTTCGACCTCGGCAATGGCCTTCAGCCGGGTGAGGATCGCCGCCTGCGTCCGCGGCTCGATCGTGAGCAGGACCGAGGCCCGGAGCCGCCCCTGCCGCGCCTGCTCGCCGAGCTTGAGCGTATAGCCCGCGATCACGCCCGAGGTCTCCAGCCGCTCGAGCCGGGCCTGAATCGTGGAGCGCGCCACCTTCAACCGGCGCGAGAGCGTCGCCACCGAGGTGCGCGCATCCGCCCCGAGGATGCCGAGAATGTTGCGGTCGAGCTCGTCCATGCATTATGCCTGAAGTTTTCGTCATTATGACTACAGATCGCGGCAAATCAACACTTTTGATCGGTGGAATTGTGCCCCATTTGAGGCATCCTTCTTTGCAGGAAAAGGGCGGCTCATACGCACCTGGCCTGGTTTGTCGAAACCGCGCAGGTGCCTCCCAACTTCCCCCCATGTAACGCGGGCAGAGGGCTTGCGTCTTGTTGGCCGAAAGGAACGCCGATGGGACTCTCGAAGACGATCTGGACAAACCCCGCCGAATATCTCCGTGCGCTCTCTCCCGAGGCGCCGGTGCTGTTCTTCTCGCCGTCGACCCTGCAGGCGACGGCGCGGCGCTTCATCGACGGCTTTCCGGGCATGGTGACCTATGCGGTCAAGTCCAACCCGGAAGAGGTGGTGATCGAGAACCTCGCCGCCGCCGGGATCCGCGGCTATGACGTGGCCTCGCCCTACGAGATCCGCATGATCCGCCGGATCGCGCCGGATGCGGCGCTGCACTACAACAACCCCGTGCGCTCGCGCTCCGAGATCGGCGTGGGCGTCGAGATGGGCGTGAAGAGCTGGTCGGTCGACTCGGCCTCCGAGCTCGCCAAGCTCATCGAGCTCGTGCCCGCCGAAGGCTGCGAGATCGCGGTGCGCTTCAAGCTGCCGGTCTCGGGCGCGGCCTACAACTTCGGTGCCAAGTTCGGCGCGACGGTCGAGCTTGCGGTCGAGCTGCTGCGCCGGGTGGCCGAGGCGGGCTTCATCCCGTCGATGACCTTCCATCCGGGCACGCAATGCACCGACCCGGCAGCCTGGGAAACCTACATCCGCACCGCCTCCGAGATCGCGCGCGACGCCGGCGTGACCATCGCGCGCCTGAACGTGGGCGGGGGCTTCCCCTCGCACCGGCTGAACGGGGTCGAGCCCGAGCTCGAGGCCATCTTCCACCTGATCGACCGGGTGACGGACGAGGCCTTCGGGGCCGACCGTCCGCTCCTCGTCTGCGAACCGGGCCGCGGCATCTGCGCCGATGCCTTCACGCTGGCCGCCCGCATCAAGGCGGTGCGCGACGACGCCCATGTGTTCCTCAACGACGGCGTCTACGGCTCGCTGACCGAGCTGCCGCTGATCGGTGTGATCGACCGCGTGGCGGTGCTGACCCCCGAAGGCCGCCGGCGCGACGGCGAGACGCGCGACCGCATCATCTTCGGGCCGACCTGCGACTCGGTGGACCGTCTTCCGGGCGAGCTGCCGCTTGCCGCGGATGTGGAGGAAGGCGACTTTCTGGTGTTCCAGGGCATGGGTGCCTACTCCGCCGCCACCAACACCCGCTTCAACGGCTTCGGCGAACTGAGTATGGCCACCGTCCTCTCGCTCAAATTGTAAATCATTCACCTGTCGGTGATATTTTAGAGCCCGGCCGGAACCTCCCGGTCGGGTTTCTTATTCATCCTCCATGTAACAGTGGATGGGCACCATGTTGACGCTCGGCCGGTGGAACCAGTGCAAGCGAAAGGGGACGGTCGGGCCGGAGGGTCGGGCATGTCGCTGATCAAGAGCCTCCGCCACTGGCTGCGACGCCATCCCACCGTCGCCACCGAGCCCGCAACGCCGCCCGCGCGCGGCGCCCATCGCGGCCGGGTCGATCATGTCATCCTCTTCGATGGAACCTGCTCCTCGCTCGAGGCGGGGCACGAAACCAACGTCGGGCTGATCTTCAAGCTGCTGCGCGAAGAGCGGCGCTCGGTGCAGCGCACGATCTATTACGAGCCGGGCCTGCAATGGGGCGGCTGGCTGCGCATCGGGGATCTCGTGCAGGGCAAGGGGCTCAACCGCCAGATCCGGCGGGCCTACGGCTATCTCGCCTCGCACTACCAGCCGGGCGACCGGATCTTCCTCTTCGGCTATTCGCGCGGAGCCTATGCGGCGCGCTCGCTCGCCGGCGTGATCGACCGGGTGGGGCTGCTCCGCCGCGAGGAGGCGACCGAGCGCAACGTCCGTCTCGCCTGGCGCCATTACGAACAGGGCAGCATCCGGCCTCATGCCCGCGCCTTCTCGCGCCGCCACTGCCATGCGCGGGTCGAGATCGAGATGGTGGGCATCTTCGACACCGTGAAGGCGCTGGGGCTGCGGCTGCCGCTGCTCTGGCGGCTGAGCGAGGACCGCCACGCCTTCCACAGCCACAAGCTCGGCCGCACGGTGCGCCACGGTTTCCACGCGCTGGCGCTGGACGAGACCCGCACCGTGTTCGAGCCGGTGCTCTGGGATTATCCCTACCACGGCCAGATCGTCGAACAGGCCTGGTTCCGGGGCGGGCATGGCGATATCGGCGGCCAGCTCGCGGGCGGGCGGCACGGCTCGCGGCTCCTGTCGAACATCCCGCTGGTCTGGATGCTGGAGCGCGCGACCCATTGCGGGCTGCAACTGCCCGAGGGCTGGCGCGCGCGCCACCCCTGCGACGTCACCGCGCCCATGACCAGCATGTATGCGGGCTGGGGCAAGATCTTCCTCTCGCGCCAGCGCCGCCCGACCCTGCGCTGCCCCACGGAATATATCCACCCGACCGCGCTCCGGCCCGAACCGCGGCGGCGCAGATGGCGGCTGCGCTGGGGTAGCGCGCCCGAGGGCGAGCCCACGCAGGGCTGAGGCGCCGCTGGCCGCGGGGCGGGCGGGCCTCAGCCCAGAAGCAGGCAGGTCGTGCTGCCGGTGGCATAGAGCCGGTCGTCCTCGGCATCGCGGATCTCGCCATGGGCCACGGCGGTGGTGCGGCCGGCATGATCCGAGATTCCGACGGCGAGGATGTCGCGCCCGACCGGCAGGGCGCGGGTGATGTTCACCTTGAACTCGAGCGTGGTCCAGCGGCGGCCCTTCGGCACCCCCGTCATCACCGCACAGCCCATGGCGCTGTCGAGGATCGTCCCGTACCAGCCACCGTGGACGCCGCCGAAGGCGTTGGTATGGGCGAAGGACGGCACGCCCCGCCAGACCACCCGCCCCGGTTCGACGCTGACCAGCCGGTAGCCCATGATGCGGCCGATAGTGGGTTCGGGAACACGGCCCTCCAGCATGGCCTGCATGTAGTCCATCCCCGACATGCCAGCGACCGTGGCGGCAGCCGGGAAATCCTCGGGACATTCGGCGAAAAGCGGCATGGAAGATCCTCCTTCGGCCCTGTCTGGCAGGCGAGGGCAGAGAGGTCGAGATCCCCGCCGCGCCCGTCCTGTCCTGCGTGAAATGACGCAGCGTCATCCGCCGGAGCCCATGCGCTTCGCAAGAGGGGGCGGCGAGCGGGAGACGGCCGTGCCGCGCCCCCCGAAGCCCTTGCGCTTCATGACGGGCGGCGCCGCAGCGGCAAACGGGAGAAGGCGCTGCGGTGCCCGTGGGCCATTTGCGCTTCGTGAGGGGCAGTGCCGGAGCAGCGAGCGGGAGACTGCGGTGCCGTGCCCGTTGGCAATTTGCGCTTCGTGAGGGGCAGCGCCGGAGCGGAAAGCGGGAGAAGGGCGCGGCGCTCGCCGGCCGGGTAAGGCGCCAACCCTTCCAGGGTCCGCCCGCCGCCGGTCCAAATTTGAGGGCCGGGGCGCCGTCGCCCGTCCCCGAATGCAAACGGCGGCCCCGAGGGGCCGCCGTCCGCAAGTTTCGTGCCGCGCCTCTCAGCGGTGGCGCAGGTCGACGTAGTCGCGACGGGTCTCGCCCTTGTAGAGCTGCCGCGGGCGGCCGATCTTCTGCGTGGGATCGCCGATCATTTCCTTCCACTGCGAGATCCAGCCCACGGTCCGCGAGATCGCGAAGATCGGGGTGAACATCGAGGTGGGGAAGCCCATCGCATCGAGGATGATGCCCGAGTAGAAGTCCACGTTCGGATAGAGCTTCTTCGAGACGAAGTAATCGTCCTCGAGCGCGATCCGCTCCAGTTCCTTGGCGACCTGCAGCGTCGGGTTGTTCTCGATGCCGAGCAGGCCCAGCACCTCGTCCGCGCTTTCCTTCATGACCTTCGCCCGCGGGTCGAAGTTCTTGTAGACGCGGTGGCCGAAGCCCATCAGGCGGAACGGATCGTCCTTGTCCTTGGCGCGCCGGATATATTCCGGGATCCGGTCCACGGTGCCGATCTCGCGCAGCATCTCGAGGCAGGCCTGGTTGGCGCCGCCATGGGCGGGGCCCCAGAGGCAGGCGATCCCGGCCGCGATGCAGGCGAAGGGGTTGGCCCCCGACGAGCCCGCCAGACGCACGGTCGAGGTCGAGGCATTCTGCTCGTGGTCGGCGTGCAGCATCATGATCCGGTCCATCGCCTTGGCGAGGACGGGGTTCACCGTATAGGGCTCGGCCGGCACGGCGAAGCACATGTGCAGGAAGTTGCCCGCGTAATCGAGATGGTTCTGCGGGTAGTTGAAGGGCTGGCCGATCGAATATTTGTAGGCCATCGCCGCGATTGTCGGCAGCTTGGCGATCATCCGGATCGCCGCGACCTCACGCTGCCACGGATCGTTGATGTCGAGCGAGTCGTGGTAGAAGGCCGACATGGCGCCGACCACGCCCACCATCGTCGCCATCGGGTGGCTGTCGCGGCGGAACCCCCGGAAGAAGTAATGGATCTGCTCGTGCAGCATCGTGTGCCGCGTGATCCGATATTCGAAATCGGCCTGCTGCGCCGCGTTCGGCAGTTCACCGTAGAGCAGGAGGTAGCAGACCTCGAGATAGTGCGACCGGTCGGCCAGCTGCTCGATCGGGTAGCCGCGGTAGAAGAGCTCGCCCTTGTCGCCGTCGATGTAGGTGATGGTGCTTTCGCAGGCGGCCGTCGAGGTGAAGCCCGGGTCGTAGGTGAAAACATCGGCTTCCGCGTAGAGCTTGCGGATGTCGACCACGTCCGGCCCCAGGGTGGGCGAGTGGATCGGCAGGGCGATGACCTTCTCGCCGATCGTGAGCTTTGCGGATTTCGTCATGCTACTCCCTCTCTCGTTCGGGCCGGCTCCGCACGGGATGGCGCGGGGCCGATAGGTTCCGGTTCCGCGACGGACCGGGGCTCGGACAGAAGGAGAGGGCGGCGGCTCAGGCCGCCGCGGCATCCTCCAGCCGCGCAATCGTCTCGTCCCGACCGATGACAAGCATCATGTCGTAGACGCTGGGCGTCACCGTGCGCCCGGCAAGGGCTGTGCGCAAGGGGGCGGCCAGTTTCCCGAAGCCCATTCCCTTCTCGCCCGCAAAGGCGGTGAGGATGGCCTCGAGATCCTGCTTCGACCAGCTAGCAGCTTGCAGCATCGGCGTCAATTCGCGCAGTATACCACGGGATACCGGATCGAGCGATTTTGCCGCGGCGTCATCCGCCGAGATCGGTCGCGACTCGAGCGCGAAGCGAGCCTTTTCAAGCAGTTCCGGGAAGGTCTTGGCGCGGTCCTTCAGAGCGTAGAGCCCTTTCTCCAGCCGCTCGGCCTGCAGATCGGTGAGGGCGGGTTTCCGCGCTGCAGCGAGATATGCCGCAATTTCGCGCATCAGCTCGGCATCCTCCATGACGGCGATGTGCTGACCGCAGACACTTTCGAGCTTCTTGAAATCGAGTCGCGCGGGCGAGCGGCCGATTCCATCGAGATCGAACCAGCCCATCGCCTGCTCGGAGGTGAAGAACTCGTCGTCTCCGTGCGACCAGCCGAGCCGCGCGAGATAGTTGCGCATGCCCGCGGCGGGATAACCCATCGCCTGATATTCCTCGACCCCGAGCGCGCCGTGGCGCTTCGAGAGCTTCTTGCCGTCCGGTCCGTGGATCAGCGGGATATGGGCCCAGACCGGCACCTCCCAGCCCATCGCCTCATAGACCATCGTCTGGCGCGCGGCATTGTTCAGGTGATCGTCGCCCCGGATCACATGGGTCACGCCCATGTCGTGATCGTCCACCACCACCGCCAGCATGTAGGTGGGCGTGCCGTCCGAGCGCAGCACCACCATGTCGTCGAGCGTCTCGTTCTGGAAGCGCACCGTGCCCTGCACCTCGTCCTCGATCACCGTCTCGCCGCTCCGCGGCGCCTTCATGCGGATCACGAAGGGCGCATCGGGATGGCTCGCGGGATCGGCGTCCCGCCAAGGGCTGCGGAAGAGCGTCGAGCGGCCCTCGGCGCGGGCGGCCTCGCGGAAGCCCTCGATCTCCTCCTGCGTCGAGAAGCATTTGTAGGCCGCGCCGCGCTCCAGCATTTCGCGCGCCACCTCGGCATGACGGTCCTTGCGGGCGAACTGGCTCACCACCTCGCCGTCCCAGTCGAGGCCGAGCCAGGTCAGCCCGCGCAGGATCGCGTCGGTGGCCTCGGGCGTCGACCGCTCGCGGTCGGTGTCCTCGATGCGCAGGAGGAACGTGCCCTGGCGGCCGCGGGCATAGAGCCAGTTGAAGAGAGCGGTCCGCCCGCCGCCGATATGCAGATAGCCGGTCGGCGAGGGGGCGAAACGGGTGACGACGGGCTTGTCGGACGCGGCGGACATGGGCGGATTAACCTTTCTGAAACCATCAGGTGCTCAGGATCGCGCCTGTCTAGGCAATCGCGGATCGGGAAACAAGGTGCGGGCGCTCGACCCTCAGGCCATCCCCGGAGATCCGGAGGCCCCCGCCGTGCCGGTGGCGGCCTTCGCCTTCCGCGCCCTGTGGCGGCCGTTCGAGGCACTGGCCGCCGCCCGCGGCTTCCTTTTTCCCTTCGTGCCGGTGTTCCTCGGGGCAGGCATCGGGCTCTGGTTCGCGCCTCTCTTTGAACCGGGCTGGCCCGCCTATGGCGCGGCTCTGTCCGCCCTCGCGCTCTGGGCGCTGGTCCGCTGGCGGGGGCCCGAGCTTCTGCAGCCGCCTGCCTCGGCGCTGGCCTGCCTCGGCGCGGGATTTCTGGCCGCCGGCCTGCGGGCGGCGCTGGTTGCGGCGCCGATCCTCGGCTTTCACTATTACGGCCCGATCGAAGGGCGGGTCGCAGCGATCGACCGCTCGCAGAGTGACGCGCTGCGCCTCACGCTGGACCGTGTCGTGCTGGAGCGGACCGACCCTCGCCGCACGCCCGAGCGGGTGCGGATCACGATCCATGGCGAGCAGCCGATGGAGCCTGCCCCGGGCATGACCGTGGCGCTCACAGGGCATCTCGATCCGCCGCTGCCCCCGGCCGAGCCGGGCGGGTTCGACTTTCGCCGCATGGCCTATTTCGACCGTCTGGGCGGGGTCGGCTATACCCGCACGCCGGTCGTGCTGCTCGAGCCCGCCCATGCCGGTGACAGTCCGGTGAACCGTCTGCGCACCGCGATCCGGGCCGGGGTGCAGGCGCGCTTCCCCGGCGAGGCGGGCGCCTTCACGGCGGCCGTGCTGACGGGCGACGAGGCGGGCATCAGCGCGGCCACCATGGAGGATCTGCGCCGCTCGGGCCTCGCCCATATCCTCGCCATCTCGGGGCTGAACATGAGCCTGCTTGCGGGCTTCATCTTCGGCCTCGTCCGCCACGGGCTTGCGCTGGTGCCCCCGCTCGCGCTGCGGCTGCCCACCAAGAAGATCGCGGCCGTCGCGGCCTTCCTCGGCACCGGCTTCTATCTCCTGATGTCGGGCGGCAATGTCCCTGCGCTGCGCTCCTTCGTGATGATCGCGGTGATGCTGGCCGCGGTCCTCGCCGACCGCCGCGCGCTCTCGATGCGCAGCTTCGCGCTCTCGGCCATCATCATCCTGCTGTGGCAGCCCGAGACCCTGCTCGAGGCCGGCTTCCAGATGTCCTTCGCCGCGACGGCGGCCCTGATCTGGGGCTTCAACGCGCTGCGCGAGCGGGTCCATCCGAGAAGCCTCTCGCGCTGGGTGGCGCCCTTCTTCATGCTCGTCGTGGCCTCGCTCATCGGCGGGATCTCGACCGGTCCCTTTGCGGCGGCCCATTTCAACCGGATCGCGGTCTACGGGCTTCTGGGCAACCTGATGGCCGTCCCGGTGATGGAGCTTCTGGTGATGCCCGCGGCAGGGGTGGCGGCGCTCCTCGCACCGCTCGGGGCGGCCGTGCCGCCGCTCTGGGTGATGGAGCAGGGTGCGCGCTGGATCCTGTGGGTCGCGCACTGGGTTGCCGCCCTGCCGGGGGCCGTGCGGGCGGTGGTTTCGCCCGGGCCCTGGGTGCTGCCGCTCCTCGCACTCGGCGCGCTCTGGCTCATGCTCTGGCGGGGGAGGGCGCGGCTGGCCGGCCTCGCGGGGATGGCTGTGGCCTTCCTGCTCTGGTCGGCCGCCGATCGTCCGCCGCTCTTCGTGGCGGCCGACGGTGCGCTCGTGGGTCTGATGGGGCCGGACGGGAGGGCTCTCTCCGATGCGCGCGGCGGCGGCTTCGCGGCGAGGAGCTGGCTCGAGAACGACGGCGATCTGGCGGATCAGGCCGCCGCCGCGGCGCGCCCGGGCTTCGAGGGCCCGCGCGAGGCGCGCCGCTTCCAGCTGGGTGGCATCCCGGGCGTGGCCCTGAAGGGCAAGGGGGCGGCAGAGCGTTTGCCCGAAGCCTGTGCCTCGGCGCGGCTCGTGATCCTCGCCGCACCCTACAAGGGGCCGGCGCCGGGGCCCTGCCTCCTCATAGACCGGACGTCGCTGGCGCGCACGGGGGCGCTCGCCATCCGGGAGGAGGCCGGAGACCTCCGCCTGCAGCCAGCCCGCATCGGGCACCGCCTCTGGAGCGGACGTCCCTGAGCCACCCTTCCCGTCGGAACGGGCGACGGGACTCGCAGCGCCTCAGTTCCGGGCGTCAGTAGCTGCGGATCAGCCCGACGAGCCGGCCCTGCACCTTCACCATCTGCTCGGGGTAGACCTGCGTCTCGTAGGAGTCGTTGGCGGGCTCGAGCGCGATCATGCCGCCGCGGCGGCGGTAGCGTTTGAGCGTGGCCTCGTGATCGGCCACCAGCGCCACCACGATGTCGCCATTGTCGGCCGTCTGCTGCTCGCGGATCACCACGATATCGCCATCGTTTATGCCGGCGGCGATCATCGAATCCCCCTTCACCTCCAGCGCATAATGCTGGCCGCGGCCCGAGAGCATCATGCCGGGCACGGTGACCGACTGTGCGCCGCCGTTGATGGCCTCGATCGGCAGACCGGCCGCGATCCGGCCCATGAGCGGCAGATCGAGTGCGCCGGCGGTCTCGACCGTCACGGCGCCCTTCGGCAGCGGGGCCGCCGCAGCCTTGGCTGCCCGGGCACTGAAGCCGGCCCGTTCCATCGCCTCGGGCAGTTTCACGATCTCGATCGCGCGGGCGCGGTGCGCCAGCCTGCGGATGAACCCCCGCTCCTCGAGCGCGGTGATCAGCCGGTGAATGCCCGATTTCGAGCGGAGGTCGAGCGCGTCCTTCATCTCGTCGAACGAGGGCGGCACCCCGTCACGATCCATCCGCGTCTTGATGAAATCAAGCAGTTCCATCTGCTTACGCGTCAACACACCGGCACCCTCCGTCTTTGGTTCACCGCCTGTTCTGCCCGCGTTCCCTCTTTGTGTCAAGAGTTCAATGAGATATAATCCACCAGATCTCCGGGCGCGCGCGGACCGTCGTCCGCCGGGCGCACCAGAAGCGCGTCCGCCTCGGCCAGCAGGCGCAGAAGCGCGCTGTCCTGCGAGGAGAAGGGCTCGATCCGGGGCAGCCCGTCCTGCCGGGTGAGGCGCGCCCGCATGTAGTGGGCGCGGGTGGGATTGGCCGGCAGCGCCACCGAAAGCTCGGCGCGCAGAAGCGGCGCGGGGGCGGGCGGCAGCCCGAGCATCGCCCGCAGCATCGGCAGCAGGAAGAGATGGGCACAGACGATCGAGGAGACCGGATTGCCCGGCAGCCCCAGCATCGGCACTCCGCGCAGGCGGCCCGCCATCAGCGGCTTGCCCGGACGCATCGCGATCTTGTAGAAGGCCCGCTCGAGGCCCATCCCGGCCGCGACCTTGCCCACCAGATCGTGATCCCCAACCGAGGCGCCGCCGATCGTCACGATCAGGTCGGCATCGGAGGCCAGATCCAGCACGGTGCGCAGCTCGTCCTCGGTGTCGCGCGCGATGGGCAGAAGCCGCGCCTCGGCCCCTTCGGCCTCGACCAGCGCCTTCAGCGCGAAGCTGTTCGAGGCCACGATCTGATCCGGCCGCGGCACCTCGCCCGGCATCACGAGTTCGTCGCCGGTGGCAATCAGCGCGACCGAGGGGCGTCGCGTGACCGTCACTTCGGGAATGTTCATCGCGGCCAGGAGCGCCAGATCGTTCGGCCGGAGACGCCGCGGCGAAAGGCTGTCGCCGGTGCGGAAGTCCTGTCCCCGGGGCCTTATGTGCGTGCCGCCCGTGGCGGCCGCGTTCAGACGGATCGTGCCGCCCTCGGCCGTCACATCCTCCTGCAGCACGACGCGCGTGGCGCCTTCGGGCACCGGCGCGCCGGTGAAGATGCGCACGGCCTCGCCGGGGCCGAGCGTCCCCGCATAGACGTGGCCTGCCGCGGCCTCGCCCACCACGGGGAAGGTGGCGCCCGCGGGGGGATCGCCGATCAGCGCATAGCCGTCCATCGCCGAGGCGTCGAAGGGCGGCTGGTCGCGGGTCGCCAGCGCCGGGCGGGCCATCACCCGCCCGCGGGCCTCGC
>NZ_MABH01000087.1 GCF_001720585.1 Cereibacter johrii
GCCGATGGTGGCGAGCCGCCGCGCGCCGATGGAACTGCCGCCGGAACCGCCGGTGGTGGCGGGCGCCGGAGAGAAGATCCGTTTCGCCTCGGGCATGGTCGCCTCGCGCATCCCGGGCGCCGCCACCGCACGCCTCGCGGTGAGCGCGCTCGAGGCCGATGCGGCCCCCGCCCATGCGCCGCGGCTGATGGCCGAGGCCTATGATGCCTACGAGGCCTATGAGACCGGCGAGCCGATCCTGACCGCGCGCGAGCAACTGGCCTATGCCGACGAGGACGAGGCCGCGGCCTACGACGAGGCCTATGCCGCGGAGGAAGAGGTCGAAAGCTACGCCGAGGAGGAAGCCGCCTGGCTTCCGCACGAGGATTTCGACGACAACACCGACTGGACGCCCGAACCCGCGGCGCCCGTGGCCCCGGTGATGGCTCCCGTGATGGCCCCGAAACCCGCCGCGGCGCCCGCCGCCAAGGCCCCGTCCGTCCGCCCGCCCGAAGCGCAGCCGAAGCCGCGCTTCGAGGAGCAGGAGACCCATTACGAACTGCCGCCGCTTTCGCTTCTGGCCTGCCCCTCGACCATCGTGCGCAACACGCTGTCGGTCGATGCGCTGAAGGAAAATGCGCGGATGCTCGAGTCCGTGCTCGAGGATTACGGCGTGAAGGGCGAGATCGTGGACGCGCAGGCGGGCCCGGTCGTCACGCTCTACGAACTCGAACCGGCGCCGGGCCTCAAGGCCAGCCGCGTGATCGGTCTGGCCGACGACATCGCCCGCTCGATGTCGGCGCTTTCGGCCCGCGTCTCGACCGTGCCGGGCCGGACCGTGATCGGGATCGAACTGCCGAACGTCAGCCGCGAGAAGGTGATCCTGCGCGAGATCCTCGCGGCGCGTGACTTCGGTGACAGCTCGATGCGGCTGCCGCTCGCGCTGGGCAAGGATATCGCCGGCCGCCCCGTGGTGGCGAACCTCGCCAAGATGCCCCACCTGCTGATCGCCGGGACCACCGGCTCGGGCAAGTCGGTGGCGATCAACACGATGATCCTGTCGCTTCTCTACAAGCTCACGCCCGAGGAATGCCGGCTCATCATGATCGACCCGAAGATGCTGGAACTCAGCGTCTACGACGGGATCCCGCACCTCCTCTCGCCGGTCGTGACCGATCCCAAGAAGGCGGTCGTCGCCCTCAAGTGGGTCGTGGGCGAGATGGAAGAGCGCTACCGCAAGATGTCGAAGCTCGGCGTGCGCAACATCGAGGGCTACAACGGCCGCGTGTCCGAGGCGCTCGAGAAGGGCGAGATGTTCAAGCGGACGATTCAGACCGGCTTCGACGAGGATACGGGCGAGCCGGTGTTCGAGACCGAGGATCTCCAGCCCGTGCGCTTGCCCTTCATCGTGGTGGTCGTGGACGAGATGGCCGACCTGATGATGGTGGCGGGCAAGGAGATCGAGGCCTGCATCCAGCGCCTCGCGCAGATGGCGCGGGCCTCCGGCATCCACCTCATCATGGCCACGCAGCGCCCCTCGGTCGATGTCATCACCGGCACGATCAAGGCGAACTTCCCCACCCGGATCAGCTTCCAGGTCACCTCGAAGATCGACAGCCGCACGATCCTCGGCGAGCAGGGGGCCGAGCAGCTCCTCGGGATGGGCGACATGCTCTACATGGCGGGCGGGGCGAAGATCACCCGGATCCACGGTCCCTTCGTCTCGGACGAGGAAGTCGAGGAGATCGTGAACCATCTGAAGAGCTTCGGGCCGCCCAAATACATGTCGGGCGTGGTGGAAGGCCCCGAGGACGACCGCGCGGACGATATCGACGCGGTGCTGGGTCTCGGCGGCAACACCGATTCCGAGGATGCCCTCTACGATCAGGCGGTGGCCATCGTGGCCAAGGACCGCAAATGCTCGACCTCCTACATCCAGCGCAAGCTGGGCATCGGCTACAACAAGGCCGCGCGCCTCGTCGAGCAGATGGAGGAGCAGGGCGTGGTGACGGCCGCCAACCATGTGGGCAAGCGCGAGATTCTTCTGCCCGAGCAGTGAGGCCGGGGCCCCCTCCCCCGGGGCGGGGCGCCCTCTCGCCGCACAGCCGACGGAACCGGGCCGCTCCGCGCGGCTTGGTCCTGTCCCGGCCGCCCGGCCGGAAGAGTGAAACCTTTCTCGCCGCAACGTGAAGGCGGCGGGGATGCGCAGATCCCCGGGAGCCCCTAGCTTCATCACCATGAAACCGATGCGTCTGATCCTCGCGCCTCTGGCGTTCCTCGCCCTCGCGCTGCCCGCGGCAGCCGAGAAGATCCCGCTCTCCGCGCTCTCGTCCTACCTCAACGGGCTGAGCACGGCCGAGGCCGATTTCACCCAGGTGAATGCGGACGGCTCGGTCTCGACCGGCCGCATCTTCATCAAGCGGCCCGGCCGCGTCCGGTTCGAATATGCGCCGCCCGAGAAGAGCCTCGTGGTGGCCGGCGGCGGGCAGGTGGCGATCTTCGACGCCAAGTCGAACCAGCCGCCCGAGCAATATCCGCTGAGCCGCACGCCGCTGAGCCTGATCCTTGCGCAGGACATCGACCTCGGGCGGGCGAAGATGGTGGTGGGGCACCGCGAGGACAAGAATACCACCCGCGTCGTGGCGCAGGATCCGGCGCACCCCGAATATGGCACGATCGAGATGGTCTTCACCGCGAATCCGGTGGCGCTGCGCCAGTGGGTCATCACCGACGATGCGGGCAATCAGACGACGGTGATCCTCGGCGCCATGGCGCAGGGCCGCAATCTCCCGGCCTCGCTCTTCAGCATCCAGTCGGAAGCGGCCAAGCGCAGCCGCTGAGGGCCTTGCCTGCACCGCCCGACAGGCGAGAAGCGGGGCGCGGGAGCGTCCCGCGCCCGTCGGATCCTGTCAGCGGCGGCAGGAGGTGAGCTGTGCGCGGTAGCGCTGCTCCCGGTCGCCCACCCGCTGCGCCACGGCCAGAAGCCAGGGCTTCGCATTGTGGCTTCCGCGCAGATAGCCGGTGCGGCCCTCGTGATAGGCGAGATACTGGTTGGTCGCATCCCACTTGGGGATGCCGAGGCGGCGGGTGGTGCCGTCCATGTACCAGCCCATGAAGTCGGTCGCATCCTCGATGCGGTCCCTACGGGCGCGGCGCTTCCGGCGCTCGTCCATATATTCCTCCCAGGTGCCGTCGAGCGCCTGGCTGTAGCCGTAGGCCGAGCTCTGCCGGCCCATGGGGATGATCCCCAGAAGGAACTGATGCGGTGTGCGCGCATTGCCGACGAACTTCGATTCCTGGTGAATCGTGGCCATCTGCACCGAGACCGGGATGCCCCAGCGGCGCTCCGTGGCCTTCATGGCCCGGTAATATTGCGGCCGTTCCGCGACGATGCTGCAGGCATTTTCCAGATCGCGGGGCGGGGAATACCGTCCGCCGCCGCAGGAAGCCAGGAACACCAGCAGTATGGCCGCGCGGAGAAGTCTGCTCATCTGCCCCTCGCGTCTTCTGTTTTGCGGGCAGGATAGGCGAAATAAGAGAGGGGGGAAATGGTCCCGCGGCCCTGGCTCTTCAGAAAAACGCGAGATTGCGGAACTGTCGCGACTTCCCGCCATTGATCTCTCGGCGAAGACTGAAGTGCCGCACGGCCCTTGCGGGCAGGACGCGGAGATCATGGGCACATACTGTTTCCTCCCCATGCAAGGGTCATGGTGGACAAACGGATGGCAGCCGGAATAATGGAGTGGTCAGGGGTGCGGGACATGCTCAAGACACAGGCGAAATATCATCTGGGACAGGTGCTCCGTCATCGGAAGCATCCGTTCCGTGGCGTGGTCTTCGATGTGGACGCGATGTTCGCAAACACCGAGGAATGGTATGATGCCATCCCCGAGGAAAGCCGCCCGTCGCGAGACCAGCCCTTCTACCACCTGCTCGCCGAGAACGATCAGAGCTACTATGTGGCCTATGTCTCCGAGCAGAACCTCGTGCCCGACGATACGGGCGAGCCGGTCGAGCATCCCGATCTGGCCGAGCTCTTCGGCGAGTTCGAGGATGGCCGCTACCCGTTGCAGTTCCAGCTGAACTGAGACGCGCCGCCCCGCCGGGCGGCGCCCATCGTCCCGGCTTCAGTAGCCCAGCGCGCAGCCGTCCTTCCTCGGATCGGAGGCGCCGACCAGCACCCCGTCCTCGCCGATGAGAATGGCCTGCGCGCCGCCGATGGGCTCGTTCGGCACGCGGACATCGTGGCCCATCGCGGCCAGTTCGGCCCGCACACGCTCGTCATAGCCGCGCTCGACCAGCATTCCGTCCGGCCCCGAGAAGGAGCGGGGCGCGTCGATGGCCTCCTGCGGATCGAGCCCGAAGTCGACGAGGTTCGAGACGAAGCGCGCATGGCCCGCGGGCTGGTAGGCGCCGCCCATGACGCCGAAGGGCACGATCACCCGGCCCTCGCGCCGGATCATCCCGGGGATGATCGTGTGCATCGGCCGCTTGCCGCCCATCGCCTCGTTGGCATGGCCCTTCGTCAGGCAGAAGCCCGCCCCGCGGTTCTGGAAGTTGATCCCGAACCGGGCCGAGGCGAGGCCCGAGCCGAAGCTGTGATAGACCGAATAGATCAGCGACACCGCCATCCGGTCGCGGTCGACCACGGTCAGATAGACGGTGTCGCGGTGCACCGCCTCGGAGAGCGGAGCCGCCTCGGGCATGGCCCGCGTGGGGTCGATCAGCGCAGCCAGCCGCTCGGCCGTCTGGGGCGACAGCATGTGGGCGAGCCGTCGCACATGGTCGGGGTCGGCGAGGAAGCGGTTGCGCGCGTCATAGGCGAGTTTCGCGGCCTCGGCCTCGAGATGCGCGCGCGCGGTGCCGAACGGGTCCATGGCTGCCACATCGAACTGGGACAGGATGTTCAGCATCAGGATCGCCGTGGCGCCCTGACCGTTCGGCGGGTGCTCGACAAGCTCCACGCCCTTGTAGGTTCCCGAGATCGGCTCGCCGTAGTTGCAGGCGGTCGCCGCGAAATCCTCGAGCATGTGCGTGCCGCCCACCGAGCGGAGCGAGGTCACCATGTCCTCGGCCACCTCGCCCTCGTAGAAGCCCGCGCGGCCCTGCTGGGCGATCCGGCGCAGAACCTCGGCCTGGCCGGGGGCCCGGAAGATCTGGCCTGCGCGCGGGGCGGCCCCGTCGACAAGGTAATATTGCCGCGCGGCTCCCTGCAGCTTCTCCTCGGCCAGGGCCCAGTCGAAGGCGGTGCGGGGCGCGACCGGCACGCCCTCCTCGGCATAATGGATGGCGGGGGCGAGGACCTGCGCCAGTTCGAGATTGCCCCAGTCCGCCGAGAGGCGGCAGAAGGCATCCACGGCCCCCGGCACGGTCACCGCCTCGGGTCCGTGCAGCGGCACCGTCGCGTGACCCTTCTCGCGCATCAGCGCGGCGGAGAGGCCCGCGGGCGCGCGGCCCGAGCCGTTCAGCGCCACGATCCTGTCCTCTCCGGGCGGCTTCAGAAGCACGAAGCAGTCGCCGCCGATCCCGGTCATCTGCGGCTCGCAGATGCCGAGCAGCACCGCGGCCGCGATGGCCGCATCGGCCGCATTGCCACCCGCCTGCAGGATGTCGATGGCGACCTTGGAGGCGAGAGGGTGGGAGGTGGCACAGAGACCGTTGCCGGCATAGACGGCCGAGCGGCCCGGTAGATGGAAATCGCGCATGTCATCCTCCTGATCGGGGAGGAGCCTAGAAGCGTGCGACACATTTTCCAAGGGAGGAACCTCGGCGTCGGAACCGGGTGGGGGACACGGCCCCGACGCCGAGGGCAGCGGTCAATCGCTACAGGTCCGACCCTCGCAGCAGCGTGGGGCGGATTCGCAGCCGGATTCGGGCGGAATTGCGGATCTCGGGCAGGGGCAGGGGTCGGGCGCCGCAAGGCAGGTGCGGGCGACACGGAAGCTCAGCCGGTTGACCCCGTTCTCGTGGCAGTAGCGGAGTTCCTCGGCCAGCGCGCGGATCAGCATCCAGCCGAAGCCGCCCTCGCGCAGCGACAGGACCGGGCAGGGCAGGCCGGGCCGCGCGGCGGGCATCGGTCGCCCGCGGTCGGCCACCTCGCAGGAGAGCTGCCCCCGCCGGAGGTCGAGGGCCACCTCGACCGGCCCCGAGCGTCCGGCATAGGCATGTTCCGTGCAGTTGTTCAGAATCTCGGCCAGCAGGATCTGCGCCGCATCCCGATCCTCCGAGGGAAGGGCGCGCAACGGCGGACAGTCCGCAAGCTCGGCGAGGGCCGCGCGCACGGCGAGGGGACGGCTGTCGAGGCGAAGGCGATAGGAGGCGGAGGCAGGGCCTCCGTCAGAGGGCATCGCTCACCCGCTCGTGGATCGTGAAGACCCGGTCCATCCGGGTGAGCCGGAACACCTTGCGCACGACGGGGCCCAGAGCCGCGAGCTCGAGCCTGCGGTCGGGTCCGAGCAGCTTCATCACGGCCACCACCGCACCGAGCCCGCTGCTGTCGAGAAAGGTCACGCGAGACAGATCGAGCAGCACCCGCGGGGCGGGCGTATCGACCAGCTCGCGCATCCGGTCCTTGAACTCGATCGCCGCCGCGGCGTCGATCCGCTCTTGCTGCACGCGCACCACCAGCAGGTCACCCCGCACTTCCGCCTCTAGATCCATGGGCTGCTCCCCTGTCCGCGGCAAAAGGCTAGGATGCGTTCGTTGACATCCGGTAAGCGGCTGCCTTCCGTTCCGCTGCCCGTGCCCCTAATCTGGGACTTTGGCACCCGGAGGCTCCATGGATTACGACCAGCTCGACCAGACGATCGAGGCGCTCTGCCACGGCGAGCAGGATACGGTGGCGCTGATGGCCACCGTCGCCTGCGAGATCCACCACGCCCATCCGCTTTCGGACTGGACCGGCTTCTACCGCGTCACCGGGCCGGAGCTTCTGAAGATCGGCCCCTATCAGGGCACGCACGGCTGCCTCGTCATTCCCTTCTCCCGCGGGGTCTGCGGCGCCGCCGCGCGGACGGGCCGGATCCAGCTCGTGCCGGACGTCGAGGCCTTCCCCGATCACATCGCCTGCTCCTCGACCACGCGCTCCGAGATCGTGCTGCCGGTCCGCAACGGCGAGGGGCGGCTTTTGGGCGTGCTCGACCTCGACAGCAACACGCCTGCGGCCTTCACCGAGGAGGATGCCCGGCGGCTTCAGGCGCTCCTCGACCGCACCTTCCGGGAGGCGGTCTGATGCGGGGGTCCTGCCTCTGCGGCGCCGTGGCCTTCGAGGCAGGCGGAGAGATGCCTCCGGTCGTGGCCTGCCATTGCAGCCAGTGCCGGAAATGGTCGGGCCATTTCTGGGCCGCAACGTCGGTCGCCATGGCCGACTTCCGGCTGATCCGCGACGAGGGCCTGCGCTGGTTCCGCGCCTCGGACAAGGCGAGCCGCGGCTTCTGCGCCCTCTGCGGCTCGAGCCTGTTCTGGAAGCCCGACGGCCGCGACCGCATGAGCTTTTCGCCCGGAGCGGTCGATGGGCCGACGGGTCTCGCGACGGGCCATCACATCTTCATGGACGAGGCCGGCGACTATTACCGCATAAGCGACGGCACTCCGCACTATCCGGGAGACGACGAGGCCTGAGCCCGTCTTGGCCTCTCACTCCGAGACGAACTTGTTGAACCGGCTCTGCCCGCCGTCCTTCGTCTTTTCCTGATGCAGGAAGGACAGGTTGTTCTCGTCGAAGATCCGGAAGAACTCGTCCCACTCGATCTGGGTCAGGCTGTCCTCGGGCTCGCCGAAGTCGATGCGCAGGATGCCGCCCTTTCCGCCGGTCTCGACCTTGGCGGGGTGGCCGTCGCGGGCTTCGGCCCATTTGCGGATCTTGTCGTGGTCGCGGGTGGTGGTGGCTTCGGTCATGGTTGTCTCCCGATGGGCTTCGGGCGAAGAAGCGCGGGCCGAGGGCGATTGTTCCCGTGCGCGGCCTCGGTTATGGGGCGGGGATGACCGATCTCTATGCCCCGCCGGATGTTCCCCTCTCGTTGATCCATCACGATGCGCAGATCGTGGTGGTGGACAAGCCTGCGGGCCTTTTGTCGGTGCCGGGAAAGGGCGAGGACAAGGCCGACTGCCTGATCGAGCGGCTGAGGGGCGTCTTCCCCGAGATCCTGCTGGTGCATCGGCTCGACCGCGACACGTCGGGGGTGATGGTCTTCGCGCTCACGAAGGCTGCGCAGGGCGCGCTGGGCCAGCAGTTCGAGAAGCGGCAGACGAAGAAGATCTATGTGGCGCGCGTGGCGGGCCGGCTCGAGCCGCGCGAGGGGCGGGTGGACCTGCCGCTCTGCGTCGACTGGCCGAACCGGCCGAAGCAGCATGTGGACCACGAGAACGGCCGCCCGGCGCAGACCGATTGGCGCGTCGTGAAATACCTGCCGAAGGAGACGCGGGTGCGGCTGATGCCGGTCACGGGCCGCAGCCACCAGCTCCGGGTGCATATGGCCGAGACGGGGCACCCGATCCTCGGCGACGCGCTCTATGCCGAAGGGGCGGCGCGCGACTTCCCGCGGCTCATGCTCCATGCCGAGAGCCTGCGGGTGCGCCATCCCGACACGGGCAAGAGCCTCACCTACAGCGCGCCCTGTCCCTTCTGAGCGGGCAGCCAGCCGGTCGCGAGCACAGCACTCCAGTCGGGCCGGTCGTAGCGGCGGGCGAGGCGGGCCGCCCGGTCGTGATCGTAGGGGATCTGGCGGAAGGTCACGCGCCAGTCCTCGCCCGTCCGGTCGAAGATCGCGTGGCAGGCCGCCGGCGTGCCGGACTCGACCCGGTGCGGCACGGGCGCGTCGTCCTCGTAACCCGGGCAGCTGACCGAGCCCGGATTGACCACGAGCCGCCCGTCAGGCAGCCGCACCGACCGCGCAAGATGGGTGTGGCCGCAGAGGATCAGCCGCTCGGCTATGCCGTCCGCGAAGCGCGAAATGCGCTCGAGCGGGCTCGGCGCCACATGGCCTTCGGGCGTGACGCGATGCAGCCAATAGATCAGGTCGGAACCCGGCGTCGCATGGCAGAGGAAGGCGCCGGCCTCGACCCGCGTCGCGGGCAGGGCCGCCAGCCAGTCCCGGTGCGCCGCCGAGAGCCGCGGCCGCGCGTCGGCCTCCCAGACGGAGCCGCCCTCCGGCTCCACCAGCCAGCGGTCGTGGTTGCCCCGCACCGCAGGCCAGCCCGCCTCCATCAGCAGGTCCGCCGTCCGCTCGACCTCCAGCGGGCCGGAGAGGCAGTCGCCCAGATTGACCACGAGGTCGGGCGACTGCCGGGCAAGGTCCGCCCTCACCGCTTCCAGCGCATCGGCATTGCCGTGGATGTCGGCGAGGACGGCGAGCCTCATTCGGCGGCCAGCGCCTCGGCCTCGGGATCCCAGCCCGAGATGGCCTTGACCTCGAGGAACTCCTCGATGCCCCAGACGCCACCCTCGCGCGCCCGGCCCGAGGCCTTGACGCCGCCGAACGGGGCGCCCGCGCCGCGCGACTTGCCGTTCATCTCGACCATGCCCGAGCGCAGGCGGCGGGCGAGGCGGTTGCGCCGCGCCCCGTCCTCGCTCTGGACGTAGTTCGTCAGGCCGTAGGGCGTGTCGTTGGCGATCCGCACCGCCTCTTCCTCGGTCTCGAACGGCAGGATCGACAGGACCGGCCCGAAGATCTCCTCGCGCTCGATTGTCATGCCGGGGGTCACGTCGGCAAAGACGGTGGGGCGCACGAAGAAGCCGCGGTTCAGCCCGTCCGGCCGGCCGAGGCCGCCCGCCACCAGCCGCGCGCCCTCGTCGATGCCCTTCTGGATGTAGGACTGGATCTGCTCGAACTGGCGCTTGTTCACCACCGGCCCGATATGCGGCCCCTCCTCATGCGCCGAGGCCACGCGGGTCTTCGCCGCCACCTCGGTCGCGATCTCGACCGCCCGGTCGTAGAACGGCCGTTCGACCAGCATCCGGGTCGGGGCGTTGCAGCTCTGGCCCGAGTTGTTGAAACAATGCTTCACGCCGCGCTCGACGGCGCGCGCGTCGGCATCGGCGAAGATCAGGTTCGCACCCTTGCCGCCGAGTTCGAGCGTCACGCGCTTGAGCGACTCGGCCGCGGCCTTCGAGATCGCCCGGCCCGCGCGGGTCGAGCCGGTGAAGGAGATCATCTCGACATCCGGGTGCGAGGAGAGTTGCGTGCCCACGCCCGCGCCGTCGCCGTTCACGAGGTTGAAGACGCCCGCGGGCAGGCCCGCATCATGGACGAATTCGGCAAAGAGGAGCGAGGAGAGCGGCGCCTCCTCCGACGGCTTCAGCACGCAGGTGCAGCCCGCGAGCAGCGCCGGGATGACCTTCAGCGTCACCTGGTTCATCGGCCAGTTCCAGGGCGTGATGAGGCCCACGACGCCGATGGGCTCGAGCGCGATCCGGTCGTTCGGCGCATGCGGGCCGAGGGGGCGCACCCATTCGATCTCCTCGAAGGCCTTGAGGAAGTTCGTCAGGTGCCACGGCAGGCAGGGCGCCTGACTGTTCCGCGCGAGGTCGATGGGCGCCCCCATCTCGAGGCTGATCGCCTGCGCCATTTCTTCCTTGCGCGCCTCATATTGCGCGAGGATGCCCTTCACGAGGCGCAGCCGCTCGGCGGGGGGCGTGGCGGCCCAGCCCTCGAAGGCGGCCTTCGCGGCGGCCACCGCCGCATCCGTGTCCGCCTGATCGCCGAGCGAGATCACCGCGCAGGCCTCTTCGGTCGACGGGTCGATGACCTCGCAGTCCCGCGCCTTGGCCGGAGCGGTCCAGCCCCCGTTGATGTAGAAGTCGCGTTTCTCGATCATGGCATCCTCCTTGAACCTTTTGGGGAAGGTGGCACCCCGCAAGCGCCTCGTCCAGCGCGATCCCGGCCGGTCGATCCGGAATGATGCCTGACAGACATGTCTTCGGCGGAGGAGAGGAGGCAGCGACGGCGGGCCTGACCCCGCGCGCGGCCGAAGCAGGAGGCCAGGGGCGCCCCGAACGGTCGCAGGAGCAGGGCCGGAGGCGCTGTCGGCAGCGGCTCTGCGGCAGGAGGCCTCTGCGGTGGCTCATGCCTTGGAGGGGCCTCGGCAGAGGAGGCTTCCGCAGGCCGGGCTTGGGGTGGAACTATCCAGAAGCGGCTGGGAGCGCCGCAGCCGGTGTCACCGAAGAGGGGAGGGCCCTTGCAGGTCAGGGCGCTTGGCCTAAGCCGTCCGCGAGCCCAGGCGCCGCCAGCGGAGGCCAGCCTCTGTCCGAGGTCCTGCGCTCAAGGATGCGGGGAGGAGAGAAGTGGTGCCGGTGAAGGGACTCGAACCCCCGACCCCATCATTACGAATGACGTGCTCTACCAGCTGAGCTACACCGGCACTTCTCGGACGGGACCGCGGGGCGGTCCGGTCGATCGCGGCTCCGGTCAAGAGGCTGGAGAGCCTTGCCTTTTCCGGGGATCCGGGCGCGCGGCGGCTGGTCCGCCTGCGCCCGATCCGGCGATGTTGCGGGGCTTCTAGCAAAGTCCCGCGGCGGTGGGTAGCCCTATTTTGAGGTGGGCTCAACCGCTTTTTCGTCGATCACATCCTCGTCCAGCGGCTCGGCCGGCCGCGCCGCGGGCGCGCCCACGATCAGCGGCAGAAGCTCGGTTCCCGTGGCGCTCGGCGTCGACTTCTGCGTGGGCTCGCGCCAGCTCAGCGTGTCGAAGCCGCCGCAATTGTCGCAGATCGGCGCCCAGTTCGCATGGACCGTCTGGCAGTTGTCGCAGCACCATTGCGGGCCGCGCGGCGCGGTCAGCGCCCGCGCCAGCCAGCCGCGCACGACGGCCTCGTCCCCGCCCTCGCCGCGCTCGACCGCCGCCATGATGGTCAGCGCCCGCTGCGTCGGATGGCGCGCGACGATATCGCCCAGAGCGCGCCGGGCACCCGGGAAATCCTCGGCCGCGAGCGACAGTTCGGCGATCAGCATCCGCGTCTCGTCGTGATCGGGGTGGATCGCGGTCAGGGTGCGGAACCGCTTGAGCCGTTCGGCCGGCGTCTCGTCGGGCTCGATCTCGGCGAAGGCTGCGGCGAGATCGGGATGCGGCTCGGCCTCCCAGGCTTTCTTCAGCACGCGCGTGGCATATTTCTTGTTGCCCTGCGCCAAATAGCTGCGCGCAGCCATCGCCGCGGCCGGGATCAGGTCGGGCGACTGCTTGTTGGCGAGAATCGCCGCCTCGCGCGCCTCGATCGAGGCATTCTCGTCGAACACGTCCTTGGCCGTCTGCAGCGCCAGCACCGCGTCGCGCCGCTTGTAGACGGACTTCGGCAGCGCGCCCGACTTCATCTTGGCGGTGAGCGTGCTGCGCGCGCCCGACCAGTCGTGCAGATCGGCCTGCAGCTTCAGCAGGATGTCCTGCGTCTCGGAGTGCCTGGGATTGATCTCGAAGGCCTTCTGGGCCAGCGCCAGCGCCGTCTCGGTGTCGCCCTCGTCCAGCTTCTGCTTCAGCAGCCCCCGGACGCCCACGAAGCGGGTGCGCTCATCCTCGAGCAGCAGCTTGTAGGATTCCTGCGCCCGGCGCGAATCGCCCGCCTGCTGCGCGGCCTGCGCGTTCAGAAGCGTGGTCATCGCATTCTGGCCGAGATATTTCCGCGCCTTCGCCGCGCGGGACATAGCGGTGCGCGGCTCGCCCGCGGCCAGCGCCATCATGCCTTCCGACAGGGCGCGCAGGCCCTTCTGCTCGCGCGAGCGGTCGAAGTAGCGCGAGACGGCGGTCTCGTCCCCGTTCAGGAAGCGCAGCACCGCAAAGAGGAAGCCCACGATCTTCAGGAACAGCCAGACCGCGAGGATCAGGAGCAACGCCGCGATCACCGCCTGCAGCGGCCCGAGGTTGAGCTCGAGATCGCCCACCGCCAGCCGCAGCGCACCGCCGCTCTCCATGAGCTGCGAGGCGCCGAAGGTGAGCGCGACCACGAGGGCCACGAAAATCAGGATCTTGATCAAGGACCAAAGCATGGAACCGGCCTCACTTCCCTTCCGCGGCTGCGGCGAGAGCCGCGACGGCGTCGATTGCCTCAATGCGTTTGCGCACGGCGTCGGTCCAGCCGGCCATGGCCTGCTGCCCCTCGGGCGGCAGCGCCGCGACCTCGTCGAGCGCCTTCTGCAGATCGCCCGCCCGGACGGCAGCCTCGGCCCGCGACAGGACGGCGTCGGGTCCGTCGCCCGCCCGCGGCGCGAGCGAGCGGACACCGGCTTCGGACAGCAGGAAGGCCTGCGCCCGAGAGGTCCAGCTGTCGCCCATGGTGGCGCGGCGCGAGACCGCCAGCGCCTCGCGGGCGGCGGCGGGGAACTCGTCCTCGAGCGTGTCGAGGGTCGGAATGCCGCCCTCCGCATGGGCGGCGAGCGTTTCGGGCACGGTCACGCCCTTGGCGGTCAGCTCGTCGAGCGGCGCGCGGTAGGTCTGACCGGCGTCGATGGCGGCCTGGACCTGCGCCAGCGCGGCGGCGGTCACGGCCGCCTTGGCCTGCGCCTCGGCCTCGGCCTTGAGGTCGGCCGC
>NZ_MABH01000088.1 GCF_001720585.1 Cereibacter johrii
CCCCTCCCGCATCCGACCCTGCGCCCGGGGTCAGGCCGCTGCCGCCTCGAGCGCCGCGATGTCGATCTTCTTCATCTCCATCATGGCGCGCATCACCCGTCCGGCCTTCGCGCGGTCGGGATCCGAGAGCAGCCGCGGCAGCACCAGCGGCACGATCTGCCACGACAGGCCCCAGCGGTCCTTCACCCAGCCGCAGGCCTCGGCCTCCGGCCGGGCCGACAGCGCCTGCCAGTAGCGGTCCACCTCCTCCTGCGTCCGGCAGGGGATCATGAGCGAGACGGCTTCGGTGAACTGCGTGTAGCCCCCGCCGTTCAGCGCGAGAAAGGGCCGCCCCATCAGCGTGAAGGACACGTCGAGCACATCGCCCGTGCGCCCGGCCGGATAGTCGGCGGGCGCATGGAGCACCTCGATGATCTCCGAGCGCGGTAGGAGATCGCAGTAGAAGCGCGCGGCCTCTTCGGCCTGCCCGTCGAACCAGAGGCAGGTGGTCAGTGTGTCGGTCTGCATGAAACCCTCCTCAGGCAGCCTGGTATTTTCCGGCATTCTCGGCGAAGGCCGCGATCTGGTCGGCCTGTGCCTTCCGGAAGCCCGGCCGGGCCGAATGGCGCTCGTAATAGGCCTTCACCTCGGGATGGGCCTCGAGCAGATCCATCTGCGCCGCCGGAAGCAGCACCGACGTCAGCATGAGGTCGGCCACGGTGAATCCGTCGCCCACGATCGTCTCGCGGCCTCCCAGCGCCCGGCCGAACTGCGACAGCCGCTTGTCCACCATGCCCCGCGTGGGCGCCCGAAGCCTGCCCGGCGCCTCGCGGTCCTCGAGCCCGAACCTGTCGGGCCAGCTCTCGAAGAACCACAGCATCGCCATCATCATGATCGGCGGCTCGAGCGTGTTGAGCGCGGCGATCACCCAGCTCAGGCAGGCGTCGCGCAGCGCGGGGTCGCGCGGCAGGAGACTGTCGCTCTGCTCGGCGATCCGCCAGACGCAGGCGCCGCTCTCGAACATGCTGCGCCCCTCCAGCGTCAGCACCGGGACCTGCCCGAAGGGCTGGCGTGCCAGATGCTCGGGCTCCTCCTGTGCCCCCTGCGGCAGAAGCTCCACCTCGTAGGGCAACTGGGCCTCCTCGAGCGCCCATCGCGGGCGCAGGTCGCGCACCTGCCCCTGCGCGAAGTCGGGCACCCAGTCGAAGGCGGTCACGGTCAGTCCGGGTCGGTCCATGGGTCTCCTCCCTGAAGCCCTGCGGAAGTGGTCAGTCGCGGTCGGGCGCGCCCAGCGGGAAACAGGGCCGCCAGGGCCGCGCCGCCTCGATGCATCGGGCCATCGAGGGGCGGGCGTTCAGCCGTTCGCGATAGGCTGCGACCAGCGGAAAGCCCTCGCCGATCGGATGGGTCCAGTCGGCATAGAAGAGCTGCGGCGCCGCCGAGCAATCGGCGAGGCTGAAGCTCTCGCCCGCAACCCAGGCCCTCCCGGGCAGATGCCGTTCGAGCAGCCCGTAGGCGGTCTCGAGCATCGCCCGCGCCTCGGCCACGCCCGCAGGATCGCGCGCCTCCTCGGGGCGCATCGCATCGAACACGATCTTCTGCTGCGGGGTTGCCACGTAATTGTCGAAGAACCGGTCCCAGAAGCGCACCTCGAGCGCCTCCACCGGATCCTCCGGGATCAGCCGCGCCTCCCGCGCATGATGGAGCGTCAGATGCTCGACGATGATCGAGGCCTCGCTGACCGGGCGCCCGTCGTCGAGCAGGAGCGGCATCTTGCGGAAGGGCCAGAAGCCCGCCAGCAGCTCGATGTTCCCGGGCTCTTCGGGCGAGAGCATCCGGTGCCGGGCCTCGAGCCCATATTCATGCAGCGCGATCCAGACCTTCTGGCAGTAGGACGAGAAGGGATGGGCGAAGAGTTCGAGCATACAGGCGACCTTTCCATGGGGCATCGTGCCGAACGGGCTCACGGGTCACGCCAGAGTCGCTTGCTTGTTACGTTGATACCAACATAATTGGCCTCATGTCAAAGGACCCCGCAGCCCCCTTCAGCATGACGCCGCTCATCCGCGACCGCTGCCTGTGCCTCGGCGCGCAGCGCGCGGCCCGCGCCCTCGCACGGCACTTCGACGAGGCCTTCCGTCCCTTCGGGCTGAGGAGCGGGCAGTTCTCGCTTCTCGTGGCGCTGAACCGGCCCGAACCGCCTGCGATGGCGGAGGTGGCGGAGGTTCTGGCGGTCGACCGGACGACGCTGACGGCGGCGCTGAAGCCGCTGGAGCGGCGGGGCCTCCTGCAGGTTCGCCCCGATGCCTGCGACCGGCGCCTGCGGCGACTTGCCCTGACCGAGGCGGGGCGCTTGCTCCTCGGCCGGGCGATCCCGGTCTGGGAGGAGACGATGGCCGCGCTGGAGCGCGGGATCGACCGCGATCCTTCCGATCTTGCCGCGGATCTCGAGGCCCTGCGCCGCGCCGCAGGCTGAGGCTGCTCAGTTTTTCTTCACGACTCTGCCTCATACCCGTCTTCCGGAGGCGATCGGATGTCGCCTTGGCCGCCCGTCGCGGCCGTCCCCCGAGAAACCGGGCTCGCCACTGCGCGGGCAACATGATGTCTGTTGAAGGAACTGCGATTGCCATGTCCATCAAGTTGAAGCTCGCCGCCGCCTTCCTCTTCGTCTTTCTGCTCTTCGCCGTCGCGACCGCTCTGACGCTGATGCGACTGGGCACGATGGATCGCGAGGTCGAGCGCATGGTCCGGGTCGAGCAGCCGGCCGCCCAGCTGGGCGTTCAGCTCGTGAACGAACAGCAGCGCGAATCGCTGGCGCTGCGCGACCACATCATCGCCACCGAGGATGAACAGCTGCGCCGCGCCGAGGAGACGCTTCTCTCCGCCCGGAAGCAGCGCAACGAGATCTACGAGCGTCTCAAGCCGCTGTTGACCGACGCGGAGGACGCGGCCCTGCTCAAGCGGCTGGGCGAAGTGATGGCGGATGGCACCGACCGTATCGACCGCGCGCTTGCCAGCTCGAAGGCCCGCGACACCAGCGGCGCGGCCCGGCTTCTGGCGGATCCCTCCTCGAAGACCAGCCGTGCCGAGCGGACGAAGCTCCTTGCCGAACTGCAGGACCGTCGCGCCCAGAACATTGCGCAGGCGGCCGCGAAGGCGGATGCGAGCTTCTCGAAGGCGCAGCGCGATCTCATCCTGTCGCTGGCGATTGCCGTCGTGCTGGGAGGGCTTGCCGTCTTCCTGATCGTGCGCTCCATTTCCCGCGGGCTCGATCAGGCGCTGGTGCTGGCCGAGCGGGTGGCTGAAGGGGATCTCACCCTCACGACCCGGACCCACGCGCGCGACGAGATCGGACGGCTCCTCGAGGCGAACAACCGCATGGTGGTCAAGCTGCGCGAAATGGTGGGCACGATCACCGGCGCGGTGAACCGGGTGAGCAGCGGCAGCTCCTCCATGGCCTCCACCTCCGAAGAACTGTCGCAGGGCGCCCAGGAGCAGGCCTCGGCCACCGCCGAGGCTTCCGCCTCGGTGGAGCAGATGGCGGCGAACATCCGCCAGACCGCTGACAATGCGGGCAATACCGAGACCGTGGCCCGCACCTCGGCGGACCGGGCTCAGGCCTCGGGTTCGGCCGTGAACGAGGCGGTCGACGCGATGCAGGCCATTGCCGAGCGTATCCTGGTCGTGCAGGAAATTGCGCGCCAGACCGATCTTCTGGCGCTGAACGCGGCAGTCGAGGCCGCCCGGGCGGGCGAGCACGGGCGCGGCTTCGCCGTCGTGGCGGCCGAAGTGCGCAAGCTCGCCGAACGCAGCCGCGGCGCCGCCGAGGAGATCTCCGAACTCTCGGCCCGCACCCTGCGCACGGCGAGTGCCGCCGGCGAGATGCTGGGCCAGCTCCTGCCGGACATCGAGCGCACCTCGACGCTGGTCAGCGGCATCTCGGTCGCCTCCCGCGAGCTGGCGCTCGGGGCGCAGCAGGTGGCGGCGGCGATCCAGCAACTCGACAGCGTGACCCAGCAGACGAGCTCCGCCGCGACGGGTCTCGCCTCGGGCGCGGAGGCGCTCTCGACGCAGGCGGATGACCTCCGGCGGACGATGGGCCAGTTCCGCCTGGGCTCCGGCAGCGGCTCCGTGGCCGAGGCTGCGCCGCACCTGCCGGAGGAGGCAGAAGCGCCGGCCCGCAAACCTGCCCGGGCTTCGGTCGCTTCGACAGGGCGTGCGCGGGCGGTGACGGCAGGCGGCTTCGACTTCGACATGGGCGAGAGCGCGGGCGGCGATCCGGTCGACAGGGAGTTTCGGCGTCACGATGCGGCCTGACCCGACGGCCGCTGCGCGTCCCCCCAGGCCGCAGCGCTCCTCTTTGCGGCCAGGCTGTGGCCCGGAGCTGCCCCGCATCCCGCCTCAATCCTCCGGGCAGCCTGTCGTCGAAGGAGGATCTCCGCCGCCAGCGGATGGCGCACCCGGCTCGCACCCGGCTGCCCGGGACGCTCATCGCGGCGCAACTTGTGCGGGGCCGATCCCGGGCCTCCCCGATGGGGTCGGTCGACAGGGCCCGAAGCGTGCCGCCATCCATGTGATCGAGCGGCACCAGGGATGCCGCCCTCCTCAAGCGGAACAGACGGGAGGTTTGGGCGGCTTTGCGCCCTGTGCGATCCTCCTCGGGCCGGGGGTGGGGCAAGCACCGTTCTCCCGCGGCCGCCATGCCGGCCGCACGGGCCGTCGGCACGACCGCGGCCACCGCGTGGCGCCGCGAGGCATCATGCGGGCTGCCCGACGGTCCGGTGGATCAAAGGCGGGATGCCCCTCGCCGATGCCCTCGGGCCTTGCGTCGGGAGGGTTCGGGTGAAGGCCGATCCTCCGTGCCGCGACAGGTTGACAGCCGTCACGGAGCATTGACGCCTCCCGCTGCGGAGGATACCCATACCCCCTATAAGTATGGAGGCGTCCGTGGCGCATCTGACGAAGGACAAGTCGAAGACCCTCGCTCGGGTGCGGCGACTGAAGGGCCAGATCGAGGCGGTGGAACGGGCGATCGAGGCCGAGGCCGAATGTGCCGCCATCCTGCAACTCGTGGCGGCCGTGCGCGGCGCGGCCGGCGGGCTCACCGCGGAACTGCTCGAGGAGCATCTCGAGCATCATGTGGCGGGCGTCGAGGATGCCGCGGCCCGCAAGCGCGGGGCCGAGGAAATGATCGCCGCCTTCCGCACCTACATGAAGTGAGGCCACCCGTGTCCGATCACGCCGCCCATCCGCACGACCACGACCACGACCACGGGCACGGTCATGACCATGACCATGACCATGTCTTCCTCGGCGCCCGCCACGCGCGCAACGAGCGCCGCACCTGGGCCGTGATCGCCCTCACCTCGGTCATGATGGTGATCGAGATCGCGGCGGGCACGCTCTACGGTTCGATGGCGCTCGTGGCCGACGGGTGGCACATGTCCACCCATGCCGCGGCGCTGCTCATCACTGCGCTGGCCTATCTGCTGGCCCGCCGCCATGCGCGCGACCGGCGCTTCACCTTCGGGACCGGCAAGTTCGGCGACCTGGCGGGTTTCGCGAGCGCGGTGGTGCTGGCGGTCGTGGCCCTCCTGATCGGCTGGGAAAGCGCGATGCGTCTCCTCGATCCCGTGCCGATCGACTTCGGGCAGGCCACGGTGGTTGCGGTGATCGGACTTCTGGTCAATCTCGGATCGGCGCTGCTCCTGCACGAGGGACACGCGCACGGTCATGACCACGGGCACGACCACGGGCACGGTCATGGCCGCGGGCACGGGCACGGGCACGACCATGGGCACGGTCATGGCCCCGGGCACGGGCACGGGCACGGGCACGGCCATGCGCACTCCCACCACGCGCAGGACAACAACCTGCGCGCGGCCTACCTGCATGTGCTGGCCGACGCTCTGACCTCGGTCCTCGCCATCGCGGCGCTGATCGGGGGACGGATCGGCGGCTGGGTCTGGCTCGACCCGCTGATCGGCCTTCTCGGCGCGCTGGTGATCGCGCGGTGGTCGCTGAGCCTCCTGCGCAGCGCGGGCGGCGTGCTGGTCGACTTCATCCCCGAGGAGGAGGAGCTGCCCGCCGAGATCCGCGAGGCGCTCGAGACCGGCGACGACCGGATCACCGACCTCCACGTCTGGCAGCTCGGCCCCGGCCATCATGGCGCCATCGTGGCGCTGCGGTCCGCCGATCCCCAGCCTCCCGACCATTATCGGCGCAAGCTGAACCATCTGCACGAGATCTCGCACCTGACACTGGAGGTGCGGCCCGCCTGATCCCGCCGATGGCCGCGGCCCGGCAGGCAGGCCCGCCCCCACGGGGGAGCACCCGCCACAAAGTCGAAGTTGCGAAATCGGAGCCGGGGATCATATTGGTAATTCCAACGCCGGGGCAGTCGAGCCTCCGCGCGATCTGACGAGAATGGAGACGATGGCCCAAGGCACCGTTGAAGCTCGTCACGGAGCTCTGGACGAAGCTGCGCTGGGGATCGGACGCTGGCGCTGGGACCTCCGGTCGCAGGAATTGACCTGGTCCGAGGAGGAGCGGGCGATCTTCGGCCTCGCGCCGGGCGCGCCGGTTCCTGGGTTTGCCGCCTTCAGCGCCATGATCCACCCCGACGACCGCGCCCGCGTGGTGGCAGCCGTCAGCGAGACGCTGGCGCAACGGCGCCTCCGCCACAGCATCGGCTTTCGCATCCTGCGCCCCGACGGGACGATGCGCCAGATCCTGAGCCACGGGCGGCTCGTGACGGGGTCGGACGGCAAGCCGGTCAGTCTCGAGGGGGTGGATCTCGACCTCACCGACACCCATGCCGACCCGGCCGTCGAGCGGCCGCAGCGCGCGCCCTGCCCGGACAGGGGCCCCCAGATCGCGGCGCTCCGCCCCGGCGAAGAGCAGGACGCGCTGCTGCGGGTGGCGCTCGAGGCCGGCCGGATGACCGTCTGGCAGCTCGATCTGCAGAAGCGGCTGGGGCAGGTCGACGGCGATGTGGCGCGCCTGATCGGTCTGAGCCATGTGCCGCCGGAACTGCCGGTCGCCGTCTTCGAGAACCATGTCGATCCCGAGGATCTGCCGCTGCTGCGCGCGGCCGAGGCTGCGGCCCTGCGCGGCGAGCCCATGCAGGTGGAGCTGCGGCTCGTCCTCGAGACCGGCGGGCGGCGCTGGCTCCGGCTGATGGGCGAGCCGCGGCCCGACGCGATGGGCCGCCCGCAGCGCCTCGTGGGCGTGGCCTACGACATTTCCGCGCGCAAGCAGGCCGAGGAGAAGCTGCGCGAGAGCGAGGCGATGTTCCGCTCGCTCACCGAGGCCATGCCGCAGCTTGTCTGGTCCGCGCTGCCGGACGGCTCCTGCGACTT
This sequence comes from Cereibacter johrii, assembly GCF_001720585.1. Taxonomy (GTDB): domain Bacteria; phylum Pseudomonadota; class Alphaproteobacteria; order Rhodobacterales; family Rhodobacteraceae; genus Cereibacter_A; species Cereibacter_A johrii. The sequence continues at coordinate 7,341 of NZ_MABH01000088.1, forward strand.
CTTCAACCGCCGCTGGACCGAATGCACCGGGACCGGCACCGAGAGGGCGCTGGGCGACGGATGGCGCGCCTTCTACCACCCCGACGACCAACCGGCCATCGACCGGCTCTGGCTGCAGGCCCTGCGCACGGGCGAGCACTATGAGATCGAATACCGGCTCCGCCACCGCGACGGCAGCTACCGCTGGATGCTCGGCCGCGGCGCGCCCGTGCGCGACGAAGCGGGCGGGATCCTGCGCTGGATGGGCACCTGCACCGATATCCACGACCTGAAGCTCGCCCATCAGCGCCAGCAGATCCTGCTGGGCGAGATGGAGCACCGCGTGAAGAACATCCTCGCGCTGGTGCAGGCGGTGGCGCGGCAGACCTTCGGCCGCATTCCCGAGGCCTCGGCCGCGCTGGGGGCCTATGGCGGGCGGCTGCAGTCGCTCGCCGGCGCCTACAGCCACCTCAACCACGAAAGCTGGGAGCGGGCCTCCCTCCGCCACATCGTCGCGACCTCGATCGGCGGCTGCGGCGCGCGGGCCGAGGCCTGGAGCCTCGACGGCCCCGAGGTGATGCTGCCCCCCCGCTCGGCGGTCCCCCTCTCGATGGCGATCCACGAGCTCTGCACCAATGCCGTGAAATACGGGGCGCTCTCGGCGCCCGAGGGCCGCGTGACGATCCGCTGGCGCCTCGGACCGCAGGACCGCCTCACGCTGGTCTGGGCGGAGGCCGACGGCCCGCATGTGGTGCCGCCGTCGCGCGCGGGCTTCGGGATGCGCATGATCGAGACGGTGCTGGCCGTCGAGGCGGGAGGCACCGTCCGGCTCGACTTCCGCCCCGAGGGCGTGCGCTGCGAGATCGAGGTGCCCATCCGCCCCGAGGCCGAGCCGCGGGGGGAGTGACGCGGGCGGCGTACCGCCCGCCCCCGGTCAGGCGCCGGTCATGCCCGGCTTCAGCACCACCTTGGTCCATTCGTTCTGGTTGAAGCGGAAATTCTCATAGCCCCGCGCCGCCTCCTCGAGCGGCAGGCGATGCGAGATCAGGAAGGTCGTGTCGATCTCGCCCTCGCCGATCCGGCGCAGAAGCTCTTCGGTGTAGCGCTGCACATGGGTCTGGCCGGTCTTCACGGTCAGGCCCTTCTCCATCAGCGCCCCTAGCGGGAACTTGTCGAGGAAACCGCCATAGACGCCGGGCACCGAGACGCGGCCGCCCTTGCGCACCGCAAGGATCGCCTCGCGCAGCGCATGGGCGCTGTCCGCGCCGATCCCCACGCGCTGCTTCATGTTGTCCATCAGCGTGTCGGGCATGAAGCCATGCGCCTCCATCCCCACGGCATCGATCACCGCATCGGGGCCGAGGCCACCCGACATCTCCATCAGCGCCTCGAGCACCTTCGTGCGCCGGAAATCGATCCCCTCGGCCCCGAGCTTGCGCGCGAGCGCCAGCCGCTTGGGATATTCGTCGATGGCGATGACCTTGCCCGCGCCCATCAGCAGGGCCGACTGGATCGCGAAGAGGCCGACCGGGCCGCAGCCCCAGACGGCGACCGTGTCGCCCTCCTCGATCCCGGCATTCTCGGCCGCCATCCAGCCCGTCGGCAGGATGTCCGACAGGAACAGCACCTGCTCGTCCTCGAGCCCGTCCGGGATCACGATCGGTCCCACGTCCGAATAGGGCACGCGCACATATTCGGCCTGCCCGCCCGGATAGCCGCCCGTCAGATGCGAATAGCCGAACAGCCCCGACACCGCGTGGCCATAGAGCGGCTCGGACAGGTCCTGCTTCTCGGCGGTGTTGGAATTGTCGCAGGCGGAAAAGAGCTGGTGCTCGCAGAAGAAGCACTTTCCGCAAGAGATGGTGAAGGGCACCACGACCCGCTGGCCCTTCTTCAGCGTGCTTTTCGGCCCGGTCTCGACGACGCGGCCCATGAATTCGTGGCCGAGAATGTCGCCCGACATCAGCCCCGGGATCACCCCGTCGTAGAGATGCAGGTCCGAGCCACAGATCGCCGTGGCCGTCACCTCGATGATCGCGTCGCGCGGATTGACGATCTCGGGGTCGGGATGGGTCTCGACGCGGACATCGTGCTTTCCGTGCCAGGTGAGTGCGCGCATCGGTCAATCCTTCCGGTTGCGGGAGGTGGCGATCTCGCCGGCCTCCATCAGCATCTTGAAGCGGCGCAGCTCGCGCCGCCCCTGCATCGCGGGCACAAGACGGAAGAGCCGCGCGATCAGCCGCCCGGCCTCGCCGCCCGCGGGGACATAGGCCACCACCGCCTCGACCTCGGTGCCGCGGCCCGCCGGGGCGTCGCGGAAGGTCACGGCGCCCTCGGCGCGGACGTCCGACCCGTCCGTCGAGCGCCAGGCGATCAGCCGGTCCGGCACCTCCTCGACGATGCGGGTCTCGAGCGTGACCTTGCGGCCGAAGGGAGCGGCAAGGGTCCAGCGGCTCACGTCGCCCACGACGGTGACATGTTCGACGCTCTCCATGAACTGCGGCAGGTTCGAGAAGTCGCGCCAGAAGGCGAAGAGCTCGGACCGCGGCCGGTTGATGGTGATGGTGCGGCCGACGGGCATGGTGCCCCCGGGGTGGCGTGAGGCCCGGTCGGGGGCGTCGTCGTTCGGGCGGAAGACGACGGGATTCTCCCGCGACCGGCTGACCGCCCAGACGGCGGCCCCGGCGGCGAGCCCGGCTCCGGCAAGAAGCGCGAGCGTCCGGGGCTCGGGGCCCGTCCGAGGGGTGCGGTGCAATGGCATGACGGATTTCCCTGGCTGTGGCTGCGGCCGGCTTCCGCCGACGAGCCCCGCAACCGGAGAGCGCCGGATAGGTTCCCGTCTGCGGCACCGGAAGAATCCTTGAGCTTGCGGCGCGCCAGGCGCATCTTGCCGCGATGCGACCGGGACCGGCCAACTTCGGCACCACCCAGGGCAGGCTTTCGGCCTGCCTGGTCTCGCTCGTCCTGACCGTCCTTCTGGTGCTGCTGCCGCCGCAGAGCGAGCGGCCTCTGCCCGGCGTGGCGGCATCGCAGTCCGACACGCTCCGCGCGTTGCAGAGCCTCGAGCCCGCCCTCGCTCCGGCAGGGCGCAGCGACAGGCCGGTGCTGCCGGGCGGCGCCCAGCCGGCGCATGGC
>NZ_MABH01000089.1 GCF_001720585.1 Cereibacter johrii
GCTCTCGCCGCGGCCGAGGCGGCCACGCTGGCCCGCGAGGCGCGCCGCGGGTGAGATCCCTCTGCGGGCCGCCCCGCGCGCAATGGACGCGCTGGAAGCCATGAGCCATGGCAGGCCCCCGCTTCGGGGGCCGGCCCGTTCCCGGCCGCATCATCTGCAGCCACCGCGGGGCGATGCGCCAAGGGAAGGCAATGCGGCCCAGACCCTGCACAGTCGCCGGCGCACCGGAGCGGCGCCGGCGTCCTTTCCCGGATCGTCCTCGGTCGGACGGCCGAGGGGCAGAGCCGACACTATAAGGGCCGACGCCTGCAGCCGCCCGCCGAATGGAACGACATGGGTCGTGCCATCCGGTCCCTCGAGGGTCAGCCTCTCGCTTCCGGCGATAGTGCGGGTTCCGTCCGCCTCGGGGCAGGCGGTCGCGACCGGCACGCTGGCGGAAGATGTGGCGGCCGAGCAGGAGAAGCTGCGCCGGGCCGACGGTCGGAAGCCGCCTCGCCTGCGAAGATTTGCGTCCGCTCCTGAACCCCGGAGGCGCAGGTTGACAAGCGGCCTTCGCTCGGCCAAATTGGTCCGACCATTGGATGACATGATGTCGAATCAAAACGATCAGCCAGCAGCTTCCTTCTCCCCGATCAGCCGCACGCAGGTGTCGGAGGAGGTGGCGAGACAGATCCAGCGCTTCATCGCGAACAACCGGCTTCAGGTCGGCGCGCGCCTCCCGACCGAGCGGGAACTGGCCGCGCAGCTGGGCGTCGGCCGTGGCGGCGTCCGGGAAGGCATCAAGATGCTGGCGGGGATCGGCATTCTGGAGGTGCGGCAGGGCGCCGGCATCTTCGTGCGCGAGTCCCAGCGGCTGGTTCTTCTGGACCCGTCCCTCGTCGAGGGCAGCGAGCGGCTGGAGCTGCTGAAGAAGGCGACGGCGGCCCGGCGCATCCTCGATTGCGCGGCCGTCGAGGTGGCGACCCTCGCCGCGACGGAGGAGCAGCTGGCCGAGATCCGCGTCTATCTGCAGCAGGCAGAGACCGAGCCCTTTCGGACCAAGCTCGCCCATTCCATCGATCTGACCTTCGAGATGATGATCGGCCGGGCCACGGACAATCCCTATCTCGCGGCGGTGCAGGGCGAGGCCCATCGCTACTTCCGCATGGTCTGGGAGCATCAGGGCTTCCTGCCCCGGCCCGCCGGAGAGCGGAGCGAGCAGCACATGGCCATCCTCGAGGCCATGGAACGGCGTGACCCGCATGCGGCGCGGGCACGCATGGAGGAGCATTTCGATCTTCAGGCTCTGGCAAAGGCCGGACCGGATCGACGTCAGTAGAGGCTGCCGAGCGGCGCCTCGCACGAGCGGTTATCAGGGAGGATACCAGATGAATGCGAAAACAAAGGCCGGTCTCGGCCTGACGGTCGGGCTCATGCTCATGGCCAGCGCGGCGACGGCGCGGACCTTGACCCTCGGCACCGTCTACGGAGCCCGTGACGTCAGCACCCAGGCCATGGAACATTGGAGCGAGGCGCTGAGCGAAGCCACCGAGGGGCGGTGGTCGCTGTCGATCGTGCCGGGCGGCACTCTCGGCGGAGACCGCGAGATGCTCCAGCAGCTCTCGACCGGCGAGATCGACATCAATCTCTCCTCGCCCGTGGTCATGCAATATGTTGCGCCGCAATATCAGTGCCTTGAGGCGGAGTATATCTATGACTCCGAAGAGCAGGGCTTCGCGGTCTGGCGCGGGGATATCGGCAAGGCCGCCTCGCAGGCCATGAAGGACGCCCATGGCATCGAGATCGCCGCTGTCGGCCGCCGGGGCGCGCGCCTCGTGACGGCGAACAAGCCGATCCTGAAGCCGGAAGATCTGGCGGGCCTGAAGTTCCGCGTCACCAACAACCTGAGGTCCGAGGTCTTCGCCGCCTACGGCGCTCAGCCCGCGCCGCTTCCCCTGTCGGAGCTGTACGGTGCGCTTCGTCAAGGCGTGTTCGATGCGCAGGAGAACCCCCTGTCCACGATCTTCAGCCTGCGCTTCCACGAGGTTCAGAGCCACATCAGCGAGACCAACCACATCTGGACCTACAATCTGGTGCTGACCAACAGCGACCTGATGGAAGAGCTGGGCGAGGATCGCGCCGCTTTCGAGAGCACCCTGAACGAGTCGCTGGAGTGGCTCTATACGGCGATCGACGAAGAGAATGCCCGGATCCGGGCGGAGATCGAGGCCTCCGGCTCGGCCGTCTTCGACAAGCCCGACACGAAGGCCTTCCGTGACGCGGCACGCCCGATCCTCGCGGCCTATGCCGAGCAAAGCTGCGCGCCGGGGCTGCTCGACGCGGTCGACGCCGTGGCCGCATCGAACTGATCCGCCATGCGCAAGCTCGCCCATGTCATCGGCGCCGGTTGGTTGGCGATCTCCGTCGGCTTCATCCTGGTCACCGTCATCACGGTGCTCTGTCAGGTCGCCTTCCGTTCCCTGCTGGCCCTGCCGCTGGCATGGACTGAGGAAGTCTCTCGGATGGCCCTCGTGGGGGCCGTCTATGCAGGGCTGCCGGCAGCCTACCTCAGGGGCGAGCACATCGTCGTGGACTTCTTCGTGTCGCTCCTGCCCGGCTGGCTCTTCCAGCCCTACGTCATCGCGATGAAGCTGATCTGCGCGGTGACGCTGAGCTACCTCACCTACGGCGCCTTTCTGCAGATCGAGGGCACAAAGGGGATGACGCTCATCGCTCTGCCGACCTTCCCTGTTTCCGCAATCTATGCAGTGCAGGCGGCCGCGCTTTTCTCCTTCACCTTGCTGATCCTGCTGACGCTGCGCGATCCGCGGACCTATGTGGCGCAAGAAGTGGGGCTCGATTCCTGATGCTTCCCGTATTTCTCACCTTTTCGGCCCTGACCCTGATCACCTGCGGTCTGATGATCGGCGTGGCGGCCGCTCTCGTCTCGATCATCGGAGGGATGGCGCTGTTCGGCGATCCCTTCGGCGCCCGCGTGCCGATGATGATCAGCCGCTTCGCCATCGACCGGATCGACAACTTCCTGCTGCTGGCCGTGCCCTTCTTCATCCTTGCGGGTCGTCTGATGAACACCGGCGGGGTCACGGTGCGGCTCTTCGATTTCGTCGCGGTGCTGGTGCAGCCGCTGCGGGGCGGGCTCGGCTATGCCAACGTGATGGCGAGCTTCGTCTTCGCCGGGATGTCAGGCTCGGCGACCGCCGATGTCGTGGGTCTCGGATCGATCGAGATGAAGGCCATGCGCTCGAACGGCTATCCCGAAGGCTTCAGCGCCGGCGTCACTGCGGCCTCGTCGCTGCTCGGCCCGGTGATCCCGCCGTCCATCGTCCTCATCGCCTATGCCGTGCAGGCAGAGCAGTCGGTCGCCACGCTGTTCCTCGCCGCCATCGTTCCCGGCATCCTGATGGCCGCCTGCTTCATGGCCTGGGTGTTCTTCGAGTCCCGGCGCCTGAAGCTTCCCGCGGGCAGCTGGCCGTCGGGGCGCGAGGTCAGGGTCAAGGCCCTGCACGCGATCCTGCCGCTCCTGACGCCGGGCATCATCCTGGCCGGCATCTATGGCGGTATCTTCACCCCGACCGAGGCCGCTGCTGTAGCCGTGCTCTATGCCCTGCTGCTCACCACCCTCGTCTATCGGGAGATGAACTGGAAAACATTCCTGGCCGAGCTGAAGGGCACGGCGCTCGACACGGCGACACTGATGTTCATCATCGCGATGACCTCGGCCTTCGGCGTCATCATGCTGCGTCTGGGCCTGCCTCAGGCCATGGTCGGGATCGTGGTGGGCATCTCCGAGAACCCGACCATCGTCATGTTTCTGATGCTGGTGGTGTGGCTGCTCGTGGGCTGTTTCATGGCGCAGACACCGGCCATCATCATCCTGACGCCGATCCTCATGCCGATCGCGGACCGTTTCGGCTTCGACATGATCCATTTTGGCATCGTCATGGCAATGGCGCTGACGATCGGTCTTCTGACCCCGCCCGTCGGCATGGTGCTCTACGCCCTGCGCAAGGTTGCCGATGTGCCTCTGGCGATCCTGTTCCGGGTGGTGATGCCCTACATCGCCATCGCCGTCCTGTTCATTTCGCTTCTCATTCTCGTTCCCCAGCTGGTGACGGCCCTGCCGTATGCCTTCGGGCTGCACTGATCACGGAGACTCCCCATGAAAATCGTTCGCGCGCGGCCCCGGCGGGTCGGCCAGTTTCTCTTTGTCGAGATCACCACCGACAGCGGCATCGTCGGGATCGGCGAAAGCGGGGCCTGGGGGCATCTGGAGGCATCCGAAGCGGCTCTGGCGAAATACTGCGACTACCTGATCGGCGAGGATCCGCGCCGGATCGAACGGCACTGGCAGGGCATGCACCGGTTCGCCCATTTCAACGGCGCGGCCATCGGCGGAGCGATTTCCGCGGTGGATATCGCGCTCTGGGACATCAAGGCCCGGTCCTACGGCGTGCCCATCTACGAGCTTCTGGGCGGGTCGGTGCGCGACAGCCTGCGCGTCTATGCCCATGTCTATTCCAAGACCGTGGATGAGGTGGTTTCCTTCGCTGCCGAGAAGGCCCGCGACGGCTACACCGCCATCGGCCACTTCAATCCCTTTCTGGATGAACCGGAGGACAAGCCCTACTTCCTCGGCCATGCCGGGCTGGTCCGCATGGGGATCGAGACGGTCAGGCGCACGCGCGAGGCGGTGGGCCCGGAGGTTGACCTGCTCCTCGAGATGCACCGCCGCCTCACCCCGGCCGAGGCCATCAGCTTCGCCGAAGCTGCCGCGGAATATTCTCCCGGCTGGCTGGAGGATCCGATCCGCCCCGAGAACATCGACGCCATGGCCGAGGTCGCGCGCAGGTCGCCCGTGCCCATCGCCACCGGCGAACGCTACTTCAACATCTACCAGTTCAAGATGGCCATCGAACGGCGGGCCCTGTCCTTCGCCCGTGTCTCCGTGGGTATCTGCGGCGGGATCACGGCAGCGGTGAAGATCGCGGCCATCGCCGAGGCCAATGATGTGCAGGTCGCTCCGCACAATCCGATCTCCCCGGTGGGGGTGGCCGCATGCGCGGCCCTCGGCTTCTCGCGCAGCTGCGTGGCGATCCAGGAGTTTCCGACGGGCTACGACAACTATGTGTTCGAGAGCACGCCGCAGCTGCTCGGGCGCAATATCGTCGACGGAGATCTGGTCGTGGAAAACGGCTTCCTGAAGCGGAGCGAGGCGATCGGTCTTGGCGTGACCCTGAAGGACGATGCCGAGACGATCCGCCCGCCCATCACCCGGGCCGTCTCGATGCGCCGGCACATGGACGGCGGAGTGGTCGACCAGTAACCGGTTCAGCGAGAACCTCGCGGCCATGCGGCCGCGGGGTCGGGGCGCCGACCTCTCTCCGGCCGGATCGCACCCGGCCAAGGACGGCCGCAGGACGCGCCCTCCGCTCGGCGCGGATCCTGCGAATGATCCGGCCGCAGCCGCAGAACAGGGCGACGATGGCGTCACCGACCGGAGGCGGCGGGCGAGGCAGGAGGTTCCCGGGAGGGGCGGCCGGGCCGCCGCCGGTTGCGGCAGGCAGGGCGCCTTTGGCGACACCCATGCCGGGGGCTGAGCATCGCTGTGCGGGCTGCGGCATGTGTTTCGCCCGCGCGGGCCACTGGTCGCCATGGGCGGCCTCGCTTATGTCATACCTGCGCACCCCGGCAGGCCCAACATGCATCCCATCGAAACAGACCGTCTCATCCTTCGGAACTTCCGCGAACAGGACGCGGAAGCCCTCTTTGCCTATCTGCACGAGCCCGTCTCGGGCTGCTTCCTGTCGCTGGCCCTCGCGGACAGGGAGGCTGCGCGGGCCGAGGCGGCGGAGCGCAGCCGGGACGATGCGCAGATCGCCGTCTGCCTGAAGGAGACCGACCTGCTGATCGGCGATCTCTTCGCCCATCGCGAGGAGGAGGATACGGTCTCGGTCGGCTGGAACTTCAACCCGGCCTTCTCGGGCAAGGGCTATGCGCTCGAGGCGGCGCGGGCGCTGTTCGCGCATCTGTTCGAAGAGGCGGGGGCGCGGCGCCTCTATGCCTATGTCGAGGATCACAACCTGCCGTCGCAGCGCCTCTGCGAGCGGCTGGGCATGCGGCGTGAGGGCCTGTTCGTCGAGTTCATCTCGTTCCGGACAGACCCCGCGGGCCATCCGATCTACGAGAACACGATGCAATATGCCCTGCTGCGGCGGGAGTGGGAGGCCGGGGGCGCCCGGGGCCCTGCCGGTCCGGCGCCGAAGGAGGCCTGAGCCGGACGGGCGGCGCGGCCGGTCTGGCCCGAACCTCAGGGGCGGGACAGAGGCGGCGCGGCCGGGCCCGCATTGTCGCGCCAGCGGCTGAGCAACATCTGGTAGAACTGCTCGGCGGCAGGCGCGCGGCGGGCGCCCGGCACGCGGACGACGCCCACGGTGCGCGTCACTCGCGGCTCGATCAGGGGCAGGGTCACGATGGAGGGATGCGGCCCCGCGGGCAGCGCCATCCGGGGCAGCGCCGCCACGCCGAGCCCCGCCTCGACCAGACCGAGCGACGTCGAGAGATGCTGCACCTCGAAGAAGGACCGCGGCCGGACATTCGCCCGGGCAAGGGCCAGATCCATGATGAGGCGGTTGCCGCTCGTCCGGCCCACGGTGACGAAGCGGTGCGCCGCCAGATCCGCCCAGGTGACGGACTCCTGCCGCGCCAGCGGATGGTCGCGGCGGCAGGCGAGCAGGAAGGGCTCCTCGATCAGCGGATCGAAGGTCACGTCGGGATCGTCCGCCCCGAGCAGGGTGATGCCGAAATCCGCCTCGCGGTTCAGGATGCTCTGGAGCACCTCGTTCGCGCCGGCATCGAAGATGCGGAAGCGGATCGCGGGAAATTCCTCCGTGAAGGCGCTGATGACATCGGGCAGGAAGTAGTAGGCCGCCGTCGGAATGCAGGCGATGCTGACGAGGCCCGAGCGCCGCTCGGCGATCTCGCGCACCGACAGGAGCGAGGTCTCGAGATCGTCGAGAATCCGCCGCGCGCGCGGCAGGAAATCGCGTCCGACCGCGGTCAGCGACACCCGCCGCGTCGTGCGTTCCAGCAGCGAAACCCCCAGCGTGGCCTCGAGTTTCTGGATACGCCGGGTCAGCGCGGGCTGCGAGAGATGGATGCTGTCGGCCGCCGCGCGGAAGCTCTGCATTTCGGCGGTGGCCACGAAGGCGCGCAGATCCTCGAGGTCGATATTCATGCGTTCCACGCAATTGTCATTCCGATATATGCATTTCACACATTCCTTTTCCGATGGCAAGTCTGTGCCGACCCCGGACGCCTCTGGACCGGGCAGATCGAGAAGGCACCACATGCAGAGAATTCCTTGCGTCCTGATGCGTGGCGGCACGTCGCGCGGCCCGTTCTTCCTCGCAAGCGACCTGCCCGCGGACCGGGCAGAACGTGACCGCCTGCTGATCTCGGCCATGGGTTCGGGCCATCCGCTCCAGATCGACGGGATCGGCGGCGGCAATCCCCTGACGAGCAAGGTGGCCATCGTCGGGCCGAGCGCGCGGGCGGATGCGGATGTGGATTATCTCTTCGCGCAGGTGAACGTCGAGCGGGCGCTGGTCGACACGGCGCCGAACTGCGGCAACATGCTGGCGGCGGTGGGGCCCTTCGCCATCGAGCAGGGGCTGGTGCAGGCCACCGATCCGGTCACGCGCCTCACGATCTACAATGTGAACACCGGCAAGCGCATCGAGGCCACGGTCCAGACCCCCGGCGGCGTCGTGACCTACGAGGGCGACACCGCCATCGCGGGCGTGCCCGGCACGGCGGCGCCGGTGAAGATGGCCTTCCTCGATGCGGCCGGGTCGAAGACGGGCAAGCTTCTGCCGAGCGGCGCAGCCCTCGAGCGGATCGAGGGGGTCGAGGTGACCCTGTTCGACATGGCCGTGGCCGCCGTGCTGGCGGATGCCGCGAGCTTCGGCAAGACCGGGCACGAGACGCCGGCCGAGCTCGATGCCGACCGCGCCTTCATGGAGCGGCTGGACCGGCTGCGGCGCGACTGCGGCCAGCGCATGGGTCTGGGCGATGTCACGCAGATGGTCATTCCGAAACCCATCCTGCTCGCCGCCCCCTCGCCGGGCGCGAGCATCACGGCGCGCTATTTCATGCCCCATTCCTGCCATACGGCCGTGGCCATCACCGGCGCCGTCTGCATCGCCTCGGCCTGCTGCACGCCCGGCACCGTTGCGCACAGGCTTGCGCGCCTGCCCGAGCCCGATGCACAGGGGCGCCGTGTGCTCATCATCGAACATCCGTCGGGCAGAACGCCCATCGAGATCGAGCAGGATCCCGAGACCGGCCGGATCGGCCGCGCCATGGTGATCCGCACCGCGCGGCGGCTGTTCGACGGAACCGTCCATGTGCGCGACCATGTCGCCTGACCTGCCAAGACCAACGACCGAGGAGGAGACCCGGATGACCTTGCTGACCAAACCGCTGCGTGCCGCCCTGCTGTGCGCCGTAGCCGTCCTGACCGCCCCGAGCGCCCTGACCGCGCAGGATTTCGCGGGAGAGACCATCGAATGGACGATCCCCTTCGGCGTGGGCGGCGGCACCGACGTCTGGGCGCGCTTCTTTGCGCCGCAGCTGTCGCAGGCCCTGCCGGGTCAGCCGAATGTCGTGGTGCTGAACGTGCCCGGCGGCGGCTCGATCACCGGCGCGAACCAGTTCGCGGCCCGCGCGAGCACCGACGGGCTGTCGATCCTCGGCACCTCGGCCTCGACCCAGTATCCCGCGATCCTCGGCGATCCGCGCGTGCGCTACGACTATGCCGACTGGACGGCGGTCCTGGCCTCGCCCACGGGAGGCGTGGTCTATGCCGATCCGAAATACGGCGTGACCGGGCCTGAGGGCCTCGAGACGCTGCGCGGGCAGGAGATCCGCTTCGCAAGTCAGGGCGCCACCGCGCTCGAGATGCCGGTGCTGCTGGCGATGAAGATGATGGGGCTGAACATCCGCCCGGTCTTCGGCATGGAGAGCCGCGGCGCGGGCCGGCTGGCCTTCGAGCGCGGCGAGGCAGGGATCGATTTCCAGACGAGCTCGGCCTATCTGGCAAGCGTCAAGCCGCTGGTGGAAAGCGGCAAGGCCGTGCCGCTCTTCTCGATGGGCGTGGTGGATGCCGAAGGCAATGTGGCGCGCGACCCGTCCTTCCCGGACCTGCCGACCTTCGTCGAATTCTTCACCGAAGCGACCGGCGCGGCCCCCGAGGGCGAGGCGTTCGAGGCCTGGAAGGCGCTGATGATCGCGGGCTATTCGCTGCAGAAGATGGTCGTGCTGCCGAAGGAAGCCCCGCCCGAGGTGATCGCGGCCTATACGGACGCCGCGCGCAAGATCGTCGAGGCGCCGGACTTCCGCGCGCGCGCGGGCGAAGAGATCGGCGTCTATGAGCAGCTCGTGGGCGAGGAGGCCGATGCCGCGCTGAAGAAGGCGCTGACCGTCGATCCGGCGATCCGCACCTTCCTGACCACCTGGCTGTCCGAGGATTACGGCGTCCGCTTCTGAAATTCCGGCGGGGCGCTGGCCCCGCCGCACGCATGTGGGGGAGGAGACCACCATGTTCGATGCCGCCCTGTCGGCGCTGGGTCAGGTCATGACGGCCGGACATCTGCTGTTTCTCGTTGTTGGTGTCCTCGTTGGGCTGATCGTGGGGATCCTCCCCGGTCTTGGCGGCATCGCCGGCATGGCGATCCTGCTGCCGTTTCTCTATGGCATGGAGCCCACCGCCGCGCTCGGAATGCTGATCGGCATGGTGGCGGTGATCCCCACCGGGGACACGTTCACCTCGGTCATGATGGGCATTCCGGGCTCGAGCGCCAGTCAGGCGACGGTGCTCGACGGCTTTCCCATGGCCAAGCGCGGCGAGGCCGCCCGCGCGCTCTCGGCCGCCTTCGCAAGCTCGCTGATCGGCGGGCTGATCGGCGCGCTGGTGCTCTCCATCGCCATCGTGATGGCGCGGCCGCTCGTTCTGTCCTTTTCCTCGGCCGAGCTCTTCATGCTGACGCTCTTCGGCCTCTCCATGGTGGCGGTCCTGTCGGGGCGCAGCCTGACCAAGGGGATCGCCGCGGCGGGGCTCGGGCTCATCATCGGCACGATCGGCACGGCGCCCGCCACGGGCGAGGCGCGCATGACGCTCGGGATCGACTATCTCTATGACGGGGTGCCGCTCGTCGTGGTGGCGATGGGCCTGTTCGCCATCCCCGAGATCATCGACCTGCTCAAGCGCGGCACGGCGATCTCGAACAGCACGCCTCTGGGCGGCGGCTGGCTGCGCGGGCTGCGCGACGTGCTGAGCCATCCGTGGCTGGTCGCGCGCTGCGCGAGCCTCGGCTGTGTCATCGGCGCGCTGCCGGGGCTCGGCGGGGCGGTGGTGGACTGGATTGCCTACAGCCATGTGGTGCAGACCAGCCGGGACCGCAGCCGCTTCGGCAAGGGCGACGTGCGCGGTGTGATCGCGCCCGAATCCGCCAACAACGCCTGTCAGGGCGGCGCGCTGATCCCGACGCTGCTGTTCGGCGTGCCGGGCTCGGGCTCGATGGCGGTGTTTCTGGGCGGCATGGTGCTGCTGGGAATCCAGCCCGGCGTGACCATGGTCGAGACGCGGCTCGACCTGACCTATACGATCATCTGGTCGCTGGCGCTCGCCAATGTCGTGGGCGCAGGCCTCTGCGTGCTGATGGCGCGGCAGGTCGCCCGCCTGACGCAGGTGCCCTTCGCGATCCTCGCGCCCTTCATGGTGATGATCGCCATGTTCGCGGCCTTCCAGGCCTCGCGCTCGATGGCCGATCTCGTGGCGCTGATCGTGATGGGGGCGGTGGGCATCTACATGCGCCGCTTCGGCTGGCCGCGGCCCGCGCTGCTGATCGGCTTCGTGCTGGCACCGGGCGCCGAGAACTACCTCTATCAGGCGGTCCAGTTCTACGGCACGGACTGGGTGACGCGGCCGGGGGTCATCATCATCGCGGCCATCACCGTGGTCTCGGTCTTCCTCGGGCTGCGCTTCGGCGCGGGCGTCTCGAGCGAGGGCGAGAGCGACACGTCCGACATGCGGACGCGCGGCCGCCAGATCGCCTTCGCGGGTCTCCTCGTCGCGGTCGCGGCCTTCTGCCTGTTCGAGAGCGCAGGCCTCAGCTTCCTCGGCATGGTGTTCCCGCTGACCATCGGGCTTCTGGCGCTGGCCGGCGCTCTGGGCGTCGTCTGGGCCATCCGCCGCGGACGGGTGGCCGAGATCCACGACGACGATGCAAGCGCGGCCGTCGCCGGCGAATGGTCGGGGCGCGAGCTTTATCTCGCGGTCTTCGGCGGGCTGGTGGCGCTGGTCTGGCTGATCGGCTTCGTCCCGGCGATGGCGGTCTTCTTCCCCGCCTTCCTGATCGTCGCGGGCAGGGTGCGCCCGCTGGCGGCGGGTCTGCTCACGCTGGGGGCGGTGGGCTTCATCAGCGGCATCACCTGGGCCATGACCCTGCGCCTGCCGCAGGGGCTGATCGCGCCGCTGCTGTTCTAGCCCTCGCCGCGATCTGCCTCGGGGGGCCGTCCGTGCGACGGCCCCTTTCCTTTTCCGGCCTGTCAGCTCAGCGCATCGCGGATGTGGCGGCAGTAGCCGGGGTTCCGGGCCAGATCGTCCCGATAGCGCGCGAGGTTCGGCAGCGCCTCGGCCGCTTCGGGCAGGCGGAACCAGCGATGGACCGAGGGCGAGGCGGCGATGTCGGCGAGGCTCAGGTCGCCGCCCGCCAGATAGCGGTGCCGGGCGAGCCAGCCATCGAGCGCGCGCGCCCCGGCCAGAACGGCCGGAAGGTCGGCCTCGCCCGAACCGCCCGCCCCGCGCGCCTTGCGCAGCCGCGTGAGCGGCGGGGTGAAGGAGATCGCGGCCCAGTCCATCCAGCGGTCGATGCGGCTGCGCGCGGCCGCCCCCTCGGGCCAGAGGGCCGTGGGCTCGCGCGTGCCGAGATAGCGCAGGATCGCGTGCGATTCCCAGACGACGGTCTCGCCGTCCTTCAGCACCGGCACCTTGCCGAACGGGTTCATCTCGCGGAACTCCGGCGTGTCGGTGGGGCCGAAGCCGCGGCCTGCGGGCTCGAGGCGCCAGTCGGCCCCGAGCTCGTCCAGAAGCCAGAATACCTTGGCGCTGTTCGAGGAATTGGGTCGTCCGTAGAGGGTCAGCATGGTTTCAGTGCTCCTGTCCGGTGAGTTGCGCAAGAAGCGGCGCGAGCGGGGTCTCGGGGGCGAGGGCGAGGAAGGCGGCACAGATCCCGGCCGCCCCGGACCCCAGCCGCGCCGCCGCGCAATCGGTGAATTTCTCGGTCAGTTCGGCGTCCGACATGGGGTTCAGCGGCCCGCGGCCGAAGTTCGTCGAGGCGCTGGCCTCGAAGATGCGCCCGTCCGTCATCGTGACCCGCACCTCGCCCCGGTAGGCGTCGGCCTCGCGGTGCCCCGTGGCGCTCACCCGCGGCAGCAGGGCCGCGATCTCGGGCGTGAGGAAGCGCGCATCGTCGAAATCGGCCAGCCGGATCCGGCCCGCGGTCAGGGCCCGCGCGGTCAGGAACTGGACGCTGAACTTCGCGTCGAGACCCGAGCGCGGGGCGGGACGGTTGGTATGGGCCAGCCGGCGCTCGTGCGTGCGGATGTCGATGCGGGCGATGGCTTCGGCGGGCAGAAGGCCTTCGGCCGCCACGATCCGCAGCGCCGCGTCGATGGCCGAATGGGCGCTGCCGCAGCAGGGATGCTGCTTGATCGCGATGCCGGGGCTCAGCACCTCGAGCGGGCCGTCCCAGTCCGAAAGGATCGCATCGGCATCGAAGGTGCCCGGGCCGTTGAAGAGATTGAAGAACCCGTAGGTATGTTCGAAGGCCTCGGGGTTCGCGCTCATCCCGCGGCGTGCGACGAGGGCCGCCATCAGCCCGTTGTGGGCGGCCTGACCCACATGCATGGGCTTGACCGGGGTGCCGAAGTTCGACTTGAGGCCCGAGGCCATCGAGACGGCGACGGCAAGGGCGGTGGTGGTCTGCGCCTCGTCGAGATCGAGCATCCGTGCCGCGGCCGCGGTGGCGCCGAAGACGCCGAGGGTGGCCGTGGGATGCCATCCCTTCTCGTAATGATGGGGCAGAAGGCCGCGGGCGAGCCGGGTCTCGACCTCGACGCCCGTGACCCAGGCCTCGAGCGCCTTGCCCGCGGGCGCGCCATGGGCCTCGGCCAGCGCCAGCACCACCGGCACGACGGGCGCCGAGGGATGGCCGCCCATCGTGGTCGAGCAATCGTCGAAATCGAGCGCATGGGCCGCGGTGCCGTTCACCATGGCGGCATGCAGGATCGAGGCGCGACGGCCGCCCCGGCCCCAGAGCGTGACCTGTCCGGGGGCGTTCGCGATGGCCAGCGCCTCCTCGATCGCATCGAGGCAGGGCGCGTCCGACCCGGCGAGGGCCACCCCCACCGTGTCGGCGAAGGCGCGGCGGCCGATGTGGAGCGCGTCTTCGGGCAGGCTGTCGAGCCGGATCGACATCGCCCGCCGGGCGAGTTCTTGGGCAAAGGTCATGTCGGTTCGCTCCTTCAGCGGGTCGCGGCTTCGATGGCGGCGGTGAGGTCGGCGGCCTGCGGCAGCGTGTCGAGGCCCATCAGCAGCGCGAAGACGCGGGCCGCGCCCTCTTCGGTCAGGCTCGCGCGGGCGCAGTCGAGGAACTTCGCCTCGAGCATCTCCTGCGGCAGCGGCGTCTCGGGCCCCCGGCCAAGGGGAGCCCGGACGGCCTGCCGCCGCACCTCGCCGGAGGCGAGGGTTACGGCCACCTCGGCGCCGTAATCGTTGGCATCATCCTCGTGCGGCTCCATCCGGATGAGGCCCATGACGCGCGTCACCTCGGGATCGCCCAGAGCCGCATCGTCGAAATGTTCGAGCAGCACGGCACCGTTCACCAGCGCGCGGGCCACCGCATAGGGCAGCGAGAACTTGGCATTGAGCGCGCTCGTCGCGGGGTTGCGCACATGCGGCAGGAGACGGCGCGGATGCATCCTGACGAGGACATCCGTCACTCCGGCCGTTTCGGGCAGGGCCTCGGCCCGCAGCGCGATGGCCGCGTCGATGGCGCCGTGGACGCTGTAGACGCACGGGTATTTCTTGATCGAGATGCCCGGCGACAGAAGGTCGAGCGGCGCGCCCCAGCCCTCGAGCATGCGCCCCGCATCGTAGGCGCCCGCCCCGTTGAAGACTTCGAGGAAGCCCTGCGGATGTTCGAGCGCGGTGGGGGCGCCCGTCACGCCCCGCTCGGCCAGAAGCGCCGCAAAGAGCCCGTTCCGCGCGGCGAGGCCTGCATGCATGGGCTTCGTCTCGGTGCCGAAGTTGGCCTTGAGCCCCGAGGCAAGCGAGGCCGCGATCGAGATCGCATGGGCCGTGCGCGCCTCGTCGAGCCCCATCAGCGCCGAGGCCGCGACCGCCGCGCCGAAGATGCCGAGGGTGGCCGTCGGGTGCCAGCCCTTCTCGTAATGGTGGAAGTTCACCCCCCGGGCGAAGCGGGTGGCGGCCTCGACCCCCACGATATAGGCGTCGGTGAGCGCCCGGCCCGAGGCCCCGCGGCTCTCGGCCAGTGCCAGGAGACCCGGAATGATGATGACGGTGGGATGGCCCGAGAGCGATTTCGACGTGTCGTCGTAATCGAGCGCATGTCCCGCGGTGCCGTTCACGAAGGCCGCGTCCAGCATCCCCAGCCGCTCCCTGCGGCCCAGCACCAGACAGGGGCCGGGGCCGTAGAGGTCGGGCATGAGGACGGTCTCGGTCGCGTCGGTGGGCGCGCCGAGCAGCGTGCAGCCGATCATGTCGGCGATGGCATTGCGGGCCCAGCGGACGGCCTCGGGGTCGAAGGTCGCGGGATCGAGGGCCGCGACCCGCCGGGCCAGGTCGAGCGAGAGGGACATGCGGATTACCTTTCGTTGGCCGCCGCGGCGGCGGGGCGGGGCTGGAGGGCGGCGCCCGGCTGCATCAGGGCGGTGAGGGCGCGCAGCGACGGCTG
>NZ_MABH01000090.1 GCF_001720585.1 Cereibacter johrii
GCGGCGATGGGCGAGAGCGGCCCGGTCGACTGGCGCACCCGCGAGCGGATCACGTCATTGATGCGGGCCTTGATCCGGTCCTCGGTCGGGCCTTCCGCATTGGCGGCGGCATCCGACAGGGCGTGCTCGACCAGCTCGGCCTCGGGATCGGCGACGCGGCGGATGATCTGCGGCATCCGGGCCAGAAGGCCGGTGCGGGGCTGGGCCGGGGCCGGCGCAGGCTCGACATGGCGCGGCTCGGCCCGCAGCCCTTCGGAACGGACCGCGGCCGGGCGCGTCGTATCGGCGCGGAGCGTGGCCGGACGGCCCCAGGCGGCCTCTTCGAGGACGGGCTCGGCATCTTCGTCAGGGGCCTGCGCCCGCAGGCGGCTCAGGAAGCCCATGCGGGGCGCGGGTTCCGGCTCGGGCTCGGGATCGCGGAAGCGGCTGCGCGGGCGCGGCATGGCCTCGGCACGGGCTTCGCCCCGGATAGCGGCGGCATCGACCGCCGCACGACCTTCGCGATGGGCGCGGATCCTCTCCTGCATGAGCTGCGCGGCCTGCACCGAGCCGCGGCCCGCCAGTTGCAGCGCCGCATTGTAGGTCACGACCAGCCCGACCAGCAGGAACTGCGTCACCTGCCTGAGCTCGCGCAGGTCGAAGCCGCAGACGAAGAGGCCCATGGCGACGAGCCCGCCGCCCACGAGCAGCGACAGAAGCTTGAGCCCGTAGGCCGCGGGCAGGGGCACGATCTCGAGGAGCGCGCCCAGCACCGTGTCGCCGAAGAGGCCGCCGAGCCCGAAGGAATGGGTCCATTCCGGCCCCGGCACATGGGTCGCGGCATAGATCGAGCCGAGCGCGATGGCGATGACCGCGAAGACGATCCGGCCCAGCGCCCGCTCCTCGCCGCGGTGCAGGAGGAAGCGCGCGCCCCAGGCGCCCGCCACGATGGGCAGACCCCATGAGCCCTTGCCCGCGATGATCATGAGCGTCGAGGAGATTGCGGCACCGATGCGCCCCAGCGCATTCTGCGCGGGCTCGTCGGTGGCGACCATCCAGCCCGGATCCTCGGGCGAATAGGTGCCGAGGATGAGCATGAAGAGAAAGGCCACGATCAGCAGGCCGATGCCCAGCAACTCGCGGCCCCGGCGCTCCAGCATCGCCTGCATGTTCTGATCCAGAAGCGGGTCGCGCTGCCGTGCGTGATAGGATGCCATGCTACCGTCCTCACCCGTAAAGGCAGTCGCGGAGCCGCACCAGCCCGCGCTGCATTTCGTCCTTGGGGGCCACCATGGCGACCCTGATGTAGCCCTTTCCGGGATTTTCGCCGCCGACCTCGCGGGCGAGATAGGCGCCGGGCAGCACCCGCACCCCCGTCTCGGTCCAGAGCTTCAGCGCCGCCTCTTCGCCGTCGGGCACGGGCAGCCAGAGGAAGAAGCCTCCCTCGGGGCCCATATAGCCCTGCAGGCCCGAGAAGACCTCGTCCGCGATGCGGAATTTCTCCTGATAGAGCGCCCGATTCGCCTCGACATGCGTCTCGTCGGCCCAGGCGCGTTCCGAGACGCGCTGCACCGGCAGCGGCAGCGGCGCACCGGCGAAGGCGCGCAGCTGCCGGATCCGGGCGATGCCCGCAGGTCCGCCCGCGACGAAGCCCGAGCGCAGGCCCGGCAGGTTCGACCGCTTGGACAGCGAGTGGAAGGCAAAGATCCGCTCGGGGTCCGCCCCCGTCGCATCCGCCACCTCGAGCGCCCCCGCAGGCGGCGCCGTGCGCCAGATCTCGGCATAGCACTCGTCGGCAAAGATCCGGAAATCGTGGGTCTCGGCCAGATCCATGAGCCCCGCCCAGTAGTCGCGCGAGGCGACCGAGCCCTGAGGGTTCGCGGGCGAGCAGAGATAGGCCAGCGCCGTCCGATCGAGGATCTCGGCGGGCAGGCTCGCATAGTCGGGCAGGAAGCCGTTCGAGGCCAGCGCGGGCACATAGACCGGCTCCGCCCCGAGCGCGAGCGCCGCCATCGCATAGACCTGGTAGAAGGGGTTGGGCATCAGCACAACCGGACGGGCGCCCCGCTTCGTCTCGGGCACCAGCGCCAGAGCCGCGTTGAACAGCCCCTCGCGGGTGCCGTTCAGCACCATGAGACGCTCGGGACCGAGATCGACCCGGTAGCGCCGCTTCAGCCAGCCGCCGATCGCGGCCAGGAGTTCGGGCGTGCCGTCGTTCGGAGGATAGAGCCCGAATCCCGCCAGCGACGAGGCCAGCACCGGCCCGACGAACTCGGGCATCGGATGCTTCGGCTCGCCGATGGTCATGGCCACGGGCTCGCCGCCCGGCGCATGCGGGTCGAGCAGCTTCCGCAGACGCGGAAATGCGTAATCTGGCAGGTTCGAAAACCGCTCGGGAAATGCCATTGACTGCCTCGTGATCGGGGTCGTATCGCCCCGTTTGTCGCAGGATAGCGGCAACTTCCCGGAGGGTCCAGAAAAAGGCCGGGGCCCCTCCCGCCCGCCCCGCGTTGTGGCTTTTTCGCCGGTCAGCCCAATGCCCGTTCGGCGGCGGCGCCCAGCCGCAGCAGGCGCTCCTCGGCCATGGGCTGCCCCATGAGCGAGATCCCGCACGAGGGCTGGCCCGTGGGCAGGGTCAGGGCGGGAAGCCCCATCAGGTTGGCGATCCGCGTGTTGCGGAGCGCGAGGAGATTCTCGCCGACATAGTAGCTCTCGTCGGTCAGAAGCCGCTCCGCCTCGGGGGGCAGGATGGGCGAGGTCGGCACGAGCACCGCATCATAGCCCGCCGTGCGCGCGGCCCAGGCGGCCCGCAGGGCCTCCAGCCGCTGCCATGCGGTGACGAAATCCACCGCCGTGATCGACGCGCCCGAGCGGAACCGCTCGAGGATCCGCGGGAACATGAGGTCGGGCGCCGCCTCGATCACCTCGGCCCAGGTGGCATAGGCCTCGCCGGTAAAGAGCGGGCCCGCCATCGCCATGGCCTCGACCACCTCGGGCGCGGCCCCGCGCTCGATCCGGGCCCCCGCCCGGGCCAGCCGCGCGACCGCCTCCTCGAACCCCCGCGCCGGCGCCTCGCGCAGATCCTCGAGAGCCAGCGTCTCGAGCACGAGGAACCGCGGTCCCGCCAGCGAGGCGCCGCGCAGGTCCGCCGGACGCCCGCCCTCGAGCACGGCGAGAAGCAGGGCGCAATCCTCGACCGTCCGCGCCAGCGGGCCCACCGTGTCGAACCGCGCGGCCAGCGGCACCGTGCCCGCCAGCGGAAGCCGGCCGGCCGTGGTCTTGAGCCCCGCGAGGTCGTTCCAGGCCGCGGGAATGCGCACCGAGCCGCCGGTGTCCGAGCCGATGGCCGCCGGCGCAAGCCCGAAGGCCACCGAGGCCGCCGCCCCCGACGAGGATCCGCCCGCCACCGCCGCCGGATCGTTCACGCAAGGCGGCGTCGCCGTCACCGGATTGAGCCCGAGCCCCGAGAAGGCCAGCTCTGACATGTGGGTCTTGCCGAGGCAGACGAGCCCGCCCAGCGTGGCCGTGCCCAGCACCGCGGCGTCCTCTTCCGGCACCCGGCCCCTCAGCAGCGCCGAGCCCGCCTCGGTGGCGACGCCTGCCGTGTCGAACAGGTCCTTCCACGAGACCGGCACCCCGTCGAGCGGCCCCCGGCGCAGGCCGCGCTTCGCCCGCTCCGCCGCGGCCATCGCCTCGGTGCGGGCCCTCGTCGGGCAGAGCCGCGCATAGATCCGCGGCCCCTCCGGGTGGTCGGCCGCGGCGGCGAGGAAGGCCTCGGCCAGTTCGACCGGATGGATCTTGCCGGCCTCGATGCCCCGCCCCAGCTCCGCCGCCGTCATCCACCGCCAGTCCATCGCGCTCTCCCTGTCCCGCGCCGCGACGGTCCCCGCGCCGCGCCGGCTGGACAATCCCGTGACGCCAGCCATATTGGCCCCATGACCCAAGCTGCCGACATCCTGATCGCCGGAGGCGGGCTGAACGGCCCCGCCCTCGCCCTTGCGCTGGCGCGCAACGGCTTTTCCGTCACGGTCGTGGACGGGCGCCCCGCGCCGCAGCGCGCCGAGCCTGGCTTCGACGGCCGCGCCTATGCGCTGGCGCTGGCCTCGAAGCGGCTGCTCGCGGCACTCGGCCTCTGGGAGGGGCTCGCATCCCGGGCCCAGCCGATCCTTCGGGTCGTGACCGCCGACGGCACCACCGCAGGCGGCCCCTCGCCCTTCGTGCTGGCCTTCGACCATGCCGAGATCGAGGAGGGGCCGATGGGCTACCTGCTCGAGGACCGCTTCCTCTATGCGGCCTTCCTCGCGGCCCTCGAAGCCGAGCCGCGTATCCGGCTCGTCTCGGGCACCACCGTCGAGGCGCAGGAGGTGGGGCCTCAGGGCGTGACCGTCACGCTCTCGTCCGGGGCGCGGATCGCGGGCCGCCTCCTCGTCGGCTGCGACGGCCGGCAGAGCGGCACGGCCCGCCGCGCGGGGATCCGGCGCACCGGCTGGGGCTACGGACAGACCGCCCTCGTCACGGCGATCGAGCACGAACGCCCGCACGAGGGCACCGCCTGGCAGTATTTCCTGCCCGGAGGCCCGCTCGCGATCCTGCCGCTGCCGGGCGGTCACCGCTCCTCCATCGTCTGGAGCGAGAGCGACGCCGCCGCGGCCGGGATCCAGCGCCTGCCCGACGCCGACTATCTCGGCGCCCTCCGTCCGCGCTTCGGGGATTTCCTGGGCACGATCCGGCTCGCGGGCGACCGTTTCACCTACCCGCTCTCGCTCTCGCTCGCCCACAGCTTCGTGGCGCCGCGGGTGGCGCTGGTGGGCGATGCGGCGCATGGCGTCCATCCGATCGCGGGACAGGGCCTGAACCTCGGGCTGAGGGATGTGGCGGCCCTGGCCGAAGTGCTGACTTTGGCCGCCCGCCGCGGCGAGGATGTGGGCAGCCCTCTCGTCCTCGACCGCTACCAGCAGTGGCGCCGCTTCGACGCCACGGCGCTCGCCCTCGGCATGGACATGGTCAACCGCCTGTTCTCGAACGACAACCCGGTGCTGCGCGCAGGCCGCGACCTCGGCATGGGGATCGTGAACGCCCTGCCCGGCCTGCGCCGCGGCTTCATCCGGCAGGCGGCCGGCCTCTCGGGCGACCTGCCGCGGCTGCTGCAGGGCCGCCCGATCTGAGCCTTTCACTCTGCCCAAATATCCTCGGGGGTCCGGGGGCAGACAGCCCCCGGCTGCCGGGCCCCGGCGCCGCGGCTCAGAGTTCGCGCGCTTCCGACACCAGCATGATCGGGATCCCGTCGCGGATCGGGAAGGCCAGCCGCGCCTGTTTCGAGACCAGCTCCTGCCGGTCGGCATCGTAGGCCAGTCCCGCCTGCGTCACGGGGCAGACGAGCGCCTCGAGCATCCGGCGGTCGAACAGGGGGGTTCCGGTCATTGCATCACCTCTTCACCAGTCCCGCCCCGGAGGGCGAATTCAATCAACGTGACCAGCGTCTCGCGCCGTGTCTCCAGCGAGGGCGCCTCGAGCAGCGCCTGCTTGTCCTCGGGATCGAAGGGGCAGAGCATCGAGAGCGAATTGATCAGCAGCTCCTCCTCGGCCTCGCGCAGGCTGCCCCAGTCGGTCGAAAGCTCCATCGCCGTGAAATAGCGCCCGAGCAGGTCGAGGAAGGCCTCGCGCCGGAAGCCCGCATCCGTCTCGGCGGGCCCGAGATCCCGCGAGAAGTCCGCCCATTCCACAGTGCAGCGGCGATAGGGCGTGAAGCCCTGCACCTCCGAGATCACGCGGAAGCGCGAGATGCCCGAGAGGGTGATCATGTAGCGGCCGTCCTCGGTCTCGGAAAAGCCCGTGAGCCGGCCCGCGCAGCCGATGGCATGGAGCCGCTTCTCGGCGCCCCCGGGCACGTCGCGCGGCTGCACCATCCCGATCAGCCGGTTCGGTGTCTTCAGCGTGTCGTCGATCATCTGCAGGTAGCGCGGCTCGAAGATATGCAGCGGCAGACGCGCCCGCGGCAGGAGCAGAGCGCCCGGCAGCGGGAACACGGGGATCACGTCGGGGAGGTCGGCCTGCTTGATCATGGGCTCTGAACTAGCCCGCCCCATCGATCAGGCAAATATCATCGAGGAGAGCCGGCGGCGTCCTTTCAGCACGATCGGATCGGTCGGCTTCAGCGCGTCGAAGATGGTGAAAAGCTGGGTCCGCGCCGCGCCCTCGTTCCACTCCCGGTCGCGCCGGAACAGCTCGAGCAGCTGGTCCACCGCCTCGTCGACCCGGCCCGAGGCATGGAGCGCGAGCGCCAGATCGAACCGGGCCTGATGGTTGGCAGGGTCGGCCTCGACGGCCCGGCTGAGCTCGGTCACGGGCCCGGCCTTCGCGGCCTGCCGCGCCAGTTCGATCTGCGCGCGCGCGCCCTCGATCTCCTTGGCCTTCGCAATGGCCGCGGGAGCCGCGGCGGCATAGGCCTCGGCCTGATCGAGATCGCCCGAGGCGAGGTGGCAGCGGATCAGGCCCGCATAGGCCGCGGCATTCTCCGGCTCCTCGCCGAGGATGGCCGCGAAAGTCTCGAGCGCGTCGACGACCGCCCCCTCGGCCAGCATCTCCTCGGCCGCGGCCAGCGCGTCGGCCAGGCCGTCGCCACCGCCCATCGCCGCGATCTTCTCCACGAATTTCTTCACCTCCGAGGGCGGCAGCGCCCCCTGGAAGCCGTCGACCGGCTGGCCCTGGAAGAAGGCATAGACGGTCGGGATCGACTGGATGCGCAGCTGCGCCGCGATCATCTGGTTCTCGTCCACGTTGACCTTGACCATGCGCACCTTGCCCTTGGCGGCCGTGACGGCGGCCTCGAGCGCGGGTCCGAGGGTCTTGCAGGGCCCGCACCAGGGGGCCCAGAAATCGACGATCACCGGCACATCGCGGCTGGCGTCGATCACATCCTGCATGAAGGTCGCTTCGGACGTATCCTTCACAAGGTCGCCCTGCGGAGCGGCGCCGTTCGCGGGCTTGTCACCGAATCCGAGCATGGGTTCATCCTCCGTCTGACGTGGTGCCCCTATATGCGCGCCGGCCTGCCAAAGGCCAAGAGGCAAACCGGCGCTCCGCCCCGCAAAGCCGGGCGGGACCGTGCCCTTTGCGCCGCCGCCTCCCCTCCCCTGCCCGGCTCAGCCCTTCGGCCCGACGATCCCGAACGGATGCCCCTGCGGATCGAGGATCTGCGCGATCCACATGGCGCCCGGAACCTCCTGCGGCCCGAAGAAGGGCCGCCCGCCGAGGCGCTCCGCCTCTTCCATCGCGCCGGTGACAGAGGGCACGTTGAAATAGACGAGCCACCGCGGCCCCATCCCCTCGGGCGCGCGCATCAGCCCGCCGATGGCAGGCCCTCCGGCGGCGACCATCTGGTAGGTGCCCATCTCGCCCATGTCCATCGCGCTGTCCTTCGTCCAGCCGGCAAGGTCCGCGTAGAAGGCGAAGCTGCGCTCCACATCCGCACCGTAATGCTCGTCCCAGACCGAAAGGCCCGTCGTGCCCTCGGGCGGCCGGGGCGGAGCCTCGCGCGGGGCGGGGGTCATCAGGACGAAGGGCACGCCGTCGGGGTCGTGCATCAGCTGCATGCGCCCGATGCCCTCCATCTCCTCGGCCGGCGCCACCGCGGAAGCGCCCGCGGCCTCGGCCCGGCGGCAGGCCTCCTCCACATCGGCGACATGGAGATAGCCGATCCAGCCCGGAGGCTGGGGCGCCTTCGTGGCGCAGAGGCCCGCGACCCCCACGCCCGCAGCCTTGAGGACAAGGTAGGGCGGCGCGCTGCCGGGGAAGCTGTCGGCCTCCCATCCGAGGAGGCGGCCGTAGAAGGCCGCCGCCGCGTCCGGGTCGGTCGTCGTCAGCTCGTGCCAGACGAAGCCGCCCATGTCAGACCTCCACGACCTGCTCGAAGCCGCCGTAGATCATCCGCTTGCCGTCGAACGGCATCTCCATGCCCGCCATCTCGGTATCTTCCATCATCTTCTGCCAGGCCGCGTTGCGCACCTCCTTCGAGGGCCAGACCACCCAGGAGAAGACGGCCGCCTCGCCCTCCTCCTGCTTCACCGCCATGCGGAACGAGGTGAGCTTGCCCTCGGGCACATCGTCGCCCCAGCATTCCACGACCTGCAGCGCGCCCAGCTCCTTGAACTTGCGGGCCGCGAACAGCGCATGGTCGATGTATTTCTGCCGGTTCCCGACCGGGACGGCGCAGACGAATCCGTCGACATAGGGCATGGAACTCTCCTCCTCTGGATGGCCCCGCAGGGCTCGGGCTTTCCCGGAGGCCTCCTGCCGCCGGGATCAGGCCCCGGACGCGCCGGGGTTCGCGAACAGCAACCGCAGATACCGCTTCAAATGGTCGAGCGCCTCCTCCACCGCGGCGGCGCCCCCGCCGGCCTTGGCGAGGATGAAGGCGCCTTGCAGCACCGCCTGCGTATGGCGTGCGAGGCTCGCCGGATCCACATCCGCCACCCCGCGCGCCTCGGCGGCCGCGGCCATGTCGGCCTCGAGCGTGCCCGCATGGCCGAGGATGCTCGCCCCGCAGGCGGCCCGGATCGGATCCGAGCCGTAGGCCTCCTGGACGAGCGTGCCCACGAGGCAGGTATAGTCGGCGATCTCGCCCGCCACGAGCGCGCGGCGGAACTCGATATAGGCCAGCACGCGATCCAGCGGATCCGCGGGCCGATGATAGGACGCCTCGGCAAAGAGGCGCCCGGTGACCTCCGACCAGGCATCCGCCGCCGCCACGCCCAGCGCCTCCTTGCTGGGAAAGTGGTGGAAGAAGGCCCCCTTCGTCACGCCGGCCTCGCGGCAGATCGCCTCGACCGAGGTCGCGGCGAAGCCCTGCGTGCGGATCAGCCGTGTGGCCGCGGCGAGAAGCCGGCTGCGTCCGTCGCCTGTCGTCATTGCATCCCCCTGACCCTCAACATACCAACCGGTCGGTATGTCGTCAACCGCCTATACAGCGTGGGCCGAATCCTGTAGAGCCCCCGGACGGCCCGGAACCTCGGGACGGCGGGCGAGGAGGCCTGGCCGCGATGGGAGAAGGTTGGCCGTCAACCCGGGCGCCGCTGCGCGTCCCCCATTTGGCAGATACATGACCCATACCGATATTGCCGCGCCGCTGGCCGCGGCGCTTGCCGCCAAGGGCTACGAGTCCCTCACTCCCGTGCAGGAGGCCGTGCTGGCCGAAGGCGTGGCCGGGCGCGATGCGCTTGTCTCGGCCCAGACCGGCTCGGGCAAGACCGTGGCCTTCGGCATCGCCATCGCCGACCAGATCCTGCAGGGGGCCGACCGGCTCCTGTTCGCGGACACGCCGATCGCGCTCGCCATCGCGCCCACCCGCGAGCTGGCGCTTCAGGTCGCCCGCGAGCTGGGCTGGCTCTATGGCGAGGCCGGCGCCCATATCGCCACCTGCGTGGGCGGCATGGATTACCGCACCGAGCGGCGCGCGCTGGATCGCGGCGCCCATATCGTCGTGGGCACCCCCGGCCGCCTGCGCGACCATATCGAGCGCGGCTCGCTCGATCTCTCGGGCCTGCGCGCCGTGGTGCTGGACGAGGCCGACGAGATGCTCGACCTCGGCTTCCGCGAGGATCTGGAGTTCATCCTGGGCTCGGCCCCCGAGGAACGCCGCACGCTGATGTTCTCGGCCACCGTGCCGAAGGAGATCGAGGCGCTCGCCAAGGAATTCCAGCAGGATGCCGTCCGCATCCAGACCGCGGGCGAGCGCAAGCAGCATGCCGACATCGAGTATCGCGCCCTGACCGTCAGCGCGCGCGACAAGGAACATGCGATCTTCAACGTGCTGCGCTTCTACGAGGCGCCCTCGGCCATCGTCTTCTGCAAGACGCGGCTCGCGGTGAACCATCTGCTCGCGCGGATGGGCAACCGCGGCTTTCAGGTCGTGGCGCTCTCGGGCGAGCTCTCGCAGCAGGAGCGGACCCATGCGCTGCAGGCGCTGCGCGACGGGCGCGCCCGGGTCTGCATCGCGACCGACGTGGCCGCGCGGGGCATCGACCTTCCGGGGCTCGAGCTCGTGATCCACGCGGATCTGCCCACCAACTCCGAGACGCTGCTCCACCGTTCGGGCCGGACCGGCCGGGCGGGCTCCAAGGGCGTGTCGGTGCTGATCGCGGCGCCGTCCGAGGTGCGCAAGGCGCAGCGGCTTCTGACCGGCGCGAAGCTCGTGGCCGACTGGGGCAAGCCGCCCTCGGCCGACGAGGTGCAGGAGCGCGACGACGCGCGGCTGCTCGAGCATCCGGTGCTGGGGCAGGATCTGTCCGACGAGATGCCGCTGGCCGAGAAGCTGCTCGAACGGTTCGGCCCCGCGCAGATGTCGGCGGCCTTCGTCCGGCTCTGGCGCGAAGGGCGCTCGGCGCCCGAGGTGCTGCAGGATCTGGCCCCGCCGGAGCCTTCGCAGCGCGCGCCGCGCGAGCGGGGCGAGTTCGGCGAGGCGGTCTGGTATGCGGTGGCCGTGGGCCACACCGGCCGGGCCGAGGCGCGCTGGCTGCTGCCCAAGATCTGCGAGGCGGGCGGCGTGACCAAGAACGAGATCGGCGCCATCCGCGTCCAGCAGGAGCAGACCTTCGTCCAGATCGCGAAGGCCGCCGCCGGGAAGTTCGGCGCCGCGCTCGAGATCGAGGCGGGCGTGGGCATGGTGCGCCTCGACGGCGAGCCCATGCTGGAGCGCCCCGAACGCGCGCCGCGCAAGCCGTTCGCCGAACGCGCCCCCCGCGCCCGGGACGAGGCGCCCCGGCGCGAGAAGGCGCCCTACCAGCCCAAGCCCTCGCGCTTCGTCGAGGATGAGCCGGGCGAGGCCCGCGGCGGCTGGACCCCGGACGACCGCCCCGAGCGGGCGCCCCGGCCCCGTCGCGACGACGGCGCTCCGTTCGCGAAGCGTGAAATAAACGACGCCCCTCGCCCCCGTCGCGAGAGCGCGGCCGAAGACGAGG
>NZ_MABH01000091.1 GCF_001720585.1 Cereibacter johrii
TCAAGCGGCCCGTCGGCCCGACCGCGGCCCGTCCGCCCTGGCGGATCCGCGCCCCCCTCCGGCAGCGCGCCGAAGCGGCGGGACAGCCAACCGGCACCAGTCGGTGCGACCTTCTCCTTCAACGCCATCGATCGCTCCCGCCAACGGGCAGGCATCGGGTGGCCGAATGGCCCCGGCCCACTCGCGGCCTGCTGACCGGATCACCCCATCGGCCTCGCTGGCCGTCCGCAGGCCTCACCGCCCGCCCCTCGGCACAGGTCGCACGCCATGGCACCCGGAGTCTCGGGTCTCCGGCCGGCGACGGCTCTCCCGCGGCGTCGCCGAGATCCGTCGCCAGACCACGGGCAAGGCATGGAAGCAGATCGCGTGACTGACCGGCCGACCCGGCCTCAGCCCGCCAATCGGCGGGCCAAAGCGCAGAAGCCTTCGAGCGGGATCTCCTCGGCCCGCTGCGTAGGCTCGATCCCCGCCTCGCGCAGCACCGTCTCGATGTCCGGCACGAGACCCTTCAGGCTCGAGCGCAGCATCTTGCGCCGCTGGTTGAAGGCCATCGCCGTCACCCGCGCCAGCACCTTCGGATCGGCCGGATGGCGCGGCGCCTCGAGCCGGGTGAAATGGACGACGGCCGAATGGATCGAGGGCGGCGGGGTGAAGGCCTCGGGCGGCAGCGTCAGCACGATCTTCGGATCGGTCCGCCATTGCGCAAGCAGCGCAAGCCGGCCGTAGGCCTTGGAGCCCGGCTTCGCCACGATCCGCTCGGCCACCTCCTTCTGGAACATCAGGGTCAGGCTCTCCCAGAAGGGCGGCCAGTCCGACGAGAGCCAGCGCGTCAGAAGCTCGGTCCCCACATTGTAGGGCAGGTTCGCCACGATCCGGATCGGGGGGGTCAGCCGCGCCGCCACATCCACGTCGAGCGCATCGGCATTCAGCACCTCGAGCCGCCCGGGCCAGGCGGCGGCCACCTCGGCCAGCGCGGGCAGGCAGCGCGCGTCCTTCTCGATGGCAAGCACACGCCGCGCCCCCTCGGCCAGCAGCCCCCGGGTGAGACCGCCCGGCCCGGGCCCGACCTCGAGCACATCCGAGCCCGCCAGGTCGCCCGCAAGCCGCGCGATCTTCGCCGTGAGGTTCAGGTCGAGCAGGAAGTTCTGTCCGAGCTGTTTCTTCGCCGAAAGCCCGTGCGCCCGGATCACCTCGCGCAGGGGCGGCAGTCCGTCAATCGAGGCCAATGTCAGCCCTCCGCCTCTTTCACTCTGTCCAAATATCCTGCGGGGGTGCGGGGGTGCAAAACCCCCGCGGGCGGGCGATCAGCCGCGCGCCTGCGCCATCTCCGAAGCCATCTCGAGCGCCGCGACGAGGCTCGACGGATCGGCCACACCCTTGCCCGCGATGTCGAAGGCCGTGCCGTGATCGGGCGAGGTGCGGATGAAGGGCAAGCCCAGGGTCACGTTCACCCCGCCCGCGAAATCGATGGTCTTGATCGGGATCAGGGCCTGATCGTGATACATGGCCACCGCGCAGTCGTAGCGCGCCCGGGCCCCGGCATGGAACATCGTGTCCGCCGGCAGCGGCCCGGTCAGCCGCAACCCTTTGGCCCGCAGCCGCTCGATCACCGGAGCGATCACCGCCGCATCCTCGGCGCCCATGGCCCCGCCCTCTCCGGCATGGGGATTGAGCCCCGTCACCCAGATCCGGGGTGCGGCGATACCGAAGTCCCGGCGAAGCGCCGCGTCGGTGATGCGGAGCACGCTGTCGAGCAGCTCCTGCGTCAGGGTCGCGGGCACCTCGGCCAGGGGGATGTGGATCGTCGCAGGCACGACACGCAGCCCCGGGCAGGCCAGCATCATCACCACCTGATCCACGCCCGCGAGCGAGGCGAGGAACTCCGTGTGACCGGGAAAGGCAAAGCCCGCGCCGTCCTTCAGCGCCTTCTTGTGGATGGGCGAGGTGCAGATCGCCGAGGCTGCCCCGGACTGGACGAGCGAGACTGCGCGGGCGATGACCGCCACCACCTCGGCCGCATTGCCGGGCGTGGGCTGCCCCGGCGGCTGCGGGTCGGGAAAGCGGTGGAGGAGCACGGGCAGCGCCTCGGCCGGCACCTCGGCCGCCTCGAAGGGGGCCGTGATCCCCTGCCATGCGCTGCCCTCGGGCAGGTGGGCTGGGTCGCCGATCCAGAAGAAGGGCAGCCGCTGCCCCAGCGCCCGGCGGGCCTTGACGGCAATCTCGGGGCCGATGCCCGCGGGCTCGCCGCAGGTGAGGGCTATGGGCGCGATCACGGCTGGCGGATGATCGCGTTGGCGCGCAGATCGGCCATATAGGCGTCGGCCGAGGTCGAGATCGACTGGTTCGCCAGCGCCTGCGCCAGCCGGTTGCGGTCGATCGGCTCGGCCGAGACCGGGCGGCGCGCGCAGAGCATCAGCACCCGGCGTGTGTCCCCGGGCAGCGCCGAGCTCGAGACCTCGCCCGCATCGAGGCCGGCCAGTTCCAGCGCGACATCCTGCGGCACCTGCGCCAGCGGCAGGGTGGTGCGGCGCAGCTGCTGCTCGGTCGCGCCCTTCATCACCGTATAGAGGTCGTCGCAATCGTCCGCCCGCGAAGTGATCCGGCCGAGCTCGCCCGCGAACTCCGCGTCATTGGGCAGGAACAGCTCGGCATATTCGAGCTCGATACCCTCCGGCGGGGGCTCGCTGGTCTCGTCCCGACCGCGCAGCTGGAACAGCGCGACGGCGTTCGGGATCGTCACCGGATCGCTCACCTGACCCGGCGAGAGCGTGAGCAGCATCGGCCCGAGGGTCGGCGGCAGGTTCTGCAGCGGCACCCAGTCGATGCGCCCGCCGCGCTCGGCCGAGGAGGAGGCGGAATAGGTCCGCGCGGCCTCGGCGAAGGCGGCCTCGCCGCGCACGTTGCGGCCGATCTCGGCGGCCAGCGCCCGCGCCTCGGCTTCCTGGCCCGGCGGGGCCGGAATGATGATCTCGGAGAGCAGGAGCCGGATCGAGGCGCGGCTGGTCTGGCGCGTGATGGCGCGGTCGATGGCCGTCTCGGTCGGGCGGGCGGCGGCGCCGAACTTGGCCCGCATCAGCTCGCGCCAGATCAGGCCCGCATGGACGAAGTCGCGGAAGGTCTCGACCGCGACGCCCGCCTTGCCCAGCTCGGCCGCGAACTGCTCGGCCGAGAGGTTCGCGCGGCCGGCGAACTCTTCCATCCCGTCCTTGATCTGCTGCTCGGTGGCCTTGAGCCCCGCCTGCTCGGCGGCATCGAAGCGGATCTTGTCCTCGATCAGCGCGTCCATCGCCTGCTTCTCGACATCCCCGGTCGCGCCGAGAAGGGTGAGGAAGCGCACGCGCTGCTCGAATTCGTAGTTGGTGATGACCCGGTCGTTCACCACGAGACGCGGCGCGAACAGGTTCTGGGCCAGCGCGCCGGGGGCGCCGGTGAACGTCAGGCCTGCCGCCACGACGAGGGCGAGGCAATGGGAAACGAAAGTCTTCATCTGTCCGTCAGCCGTCTTCTGCTCTTGGTCCCGAGGGTTCGGTGCTCTTGGTCGCGACGATCCGGCTTCTGCCGGCTGCCTGTGCGACATGTCCCGCGCGTCTGCCTCACCTGCGGCAGACCCGCGACGGGCCAGGGGTCGCTCCGCTGCCGAAGCCGATGAGATCGACCGACAGGCCGAAATCCGTGCTCGGCGTCACACTAGTCGAGGAAGTGAACCGACGCGAGAGGGAAAGATCCACCTTCAGACACTCGTTCCGGAACTCGAGCCCGATCCCGGCCCGCGCGGTGCGGTCGGCCTCGAAATCGTAGCGGCCCTCGGCGTTTGCGGTCCAGGCGTCGGTCAGCCGGTAGCGCGTGTCGAGCGTGAGCTCCTCGACCGGATTCGGCCGTGCCTCCTCGGCGCTCTCGCGGATGCGCACATAGCGCGAGGTGATGCCGTAGCGATCGCGGTCGAGGTCGATCTGCCATTCGGCCTTGGTCACGCCGAAGTCCTTGTCGACGATGGTGCGCTGGGTGAGCGTGAGCCCGTTCTGCAGCGTCAGCTGCAGCGCGGCCAGCCAGTCCGACTGGTTGCCGTCGAAGCCGGAGGCCTCGGAGAAGCCGGGATTCTGCTCCTGCCAGATCACCTGGCCGAGGGTGGCGCCGAGCGACCAGCCCGCCGGATCGTAGCGCGTCCAGTTCACGCCGATGGCCGCGCGCCCGCCGTCCTCGACCGCGTCCGATCCGGGGAACCGGTCGAGCGAGAAGAGGCTGCCTTCGTCGAATTCCACCAGCACCGAATCCTCGTTCGGGATGCGGTCGCCGGATGTATCTGCCCAGACTGCCTGCAGCACCGGCTGGATCACGTCGCTGGCGCCGCTCGCGCTGCTGCGCACCCAGGGCCAGCGCAGCTCGATGCCGCCGGCCCCGTGGATCCGCGTGTCCGAGCCCTCCCATGCGGCGTCCTGCGAAATGTCATAGGCATCGGCACCGATTTCGGCCAAGGCCGAGCCCAGGATCCCGCCGCCCAGCATCCAGTTGCGGCGCCAGTCCACCAGCACCGATGCCCGCGACATGTCGCGCCCGTCGGCGAACGTATCGGTGTCGAGGTCGCTGTCGAGCGGATCGTTCGAATCGCGCCGGTGGCTGTGGGTCGAGAAGCGGATCCCGCCCTCGCCGCCGAGCGGCCCGAACCCGAAGCGCCGGTGGAAGGTCGCGTCGGCCACGAGCGAGGGGATCGTCTCGTTGTCCTCGTCCTCGCGCAGCGTGCGGAATTTCAGGAGTCGCCCCGAGATATATTCGTTCCGCCGCGCCCGATCGACCTGAAAGCCGGAGGCCAGACGGTCCTTCTCGCCGAGGCCGTAGTCGAGATAGTAGGCCCGGTCGCTCACCTCCTCGATCTGGAAGACCAGCGTGAAATCGCGCGGCAGATCGAAGGTGCCGCGCGCGAAGAGATAGCCCCGCTGGTCGTCGGGCAGGATCTCGTCGCGCGAGACGGCGCCCTCCGCCTCGATGGCGCCGAAGGAGAAGGCTTCGCGGTAGCGCGCGCCGAGCGAGCGCCCGCCCTTGGTGGTGATCTGGGGCAGCAGCGTCAGGTCGCGGCTGTCGCCGAGCCTGATGAAGTAGGGCGCGAGCACGCCGGTGCCGAGCTTGCTCGTGGTGCGCAGCTTGGGAGGCAGGAAGCCCGTGGCCCGGTCGAGCGTCGCATCCGCGATGCGCAGACGCGGGAGGTAGGCCACCGGCACACCCGCGATGCGCAGCGATGCATTGTCGAAATAGATCTGCCGCTCCTGCGTGTCGTGGACCACGCGGCTGGCGCGCACTTCCCACAGCGGCACCGGATTGTCCGCGCAGATCTGGCAGGAGGAGGCGACGGTGCGGCCGAGGGCGGTGTAGCGGTTGCCCACCCGCGCAAGCTCGGAGGAGGCCAGCTGGAGCTGCTGGTCGAGCACCAGCCGCGCGCTCGTCAGAACGCCGTTGGCCAGATCGCCCGACAGCGCCGCCTGATCGGCCAGCACGATCTGGCCCTCGCCATTGTCGAGCACGATGGGCCCGTCGATGGTCAGCTGGTCCGCCGCCTGATCGTATAGCACGCGCGCAGCGCTGAGGCGCGTACCCTGATAGAGCACCTCGACATGCCCCTCGGCCACCAGCGTGGTGTCGTTCGCGATCGACACGCTGTCGGCTATGAGCGTGGCCTTCTCCTGCGCGGCCGCGGGCAGCGGCGCGAGGATGGTGGCAGACAGAAGCAGAGTCCGCAAAAGGCGCATCAGCCGTCCTCGAGATGCAGAAGCAGGCCGAGCGAGCCCATGACGCCGATCAGCGGCGGGCTCCAGGCGGCGAGCAGGATGGGGATCTGTCCGTTCTCTCCCAGCACCTGCGCGAAGTTGCGCAGGAAGAACAGGGCGAAGCCGCCCAGAAGGGCGAGAAGGACCATGCGGCCCGTGCCGCCGAAGCGGCTGTGGCGCATGGTGAAGCCCGCGGCCACCAGCACCATGGCGGCGAGCGTCGCGGGGAGGGCGAATTCCATCTGCATCCAGACCCGGTGCTTGCGGGCCGAGAAGCCTGCGCGCTCGAGCCCTGCCACATAGGCCGGAAGCTCCCAGATCGGGATGGCGGAGGGGTCGCCGAAACTGTCCTGGATCCCCTCGCGGGTGAGGTCGGAGGTGACGCGGAGGTTGCCGGGCAGGCTCGCGCCCGCCTCGGGATTGGCCTCGGTCAGATCCCAGCTCTTGGCGCCCGAGAGCTGCCAGTAGCCCCGCTCCAGCGCCGCCTGCTCGGCCGCGATCCGCCCCGTGGGCCGGCCCTCGGCGTCGAAGGTGAGGAAGGTCACCGCATAGAGCCGCGTGCCGTCGGTGTTCGAGCGCAGGGCATGGATCACCGTCTGCTCGCCCGATCCGCCCTGACGCAGCCAGAGCCCCTCCTTCGAGATCGACAGGATGCTCGCCTCGCCCCGGGCGAGCCGGCCCGCCGCGGCATCATACTGCCGCGAGGTGCCCGCGACGATTGGGTTCAGCACCGTCACCGCCACCGTGCCGAGCGCCAGAGCCACCACCGTCGGGGCCACGAGGAAGCGCAGCCCCGACCGGCCCGCAGCGCGCACCACCACGAGTTCGCTCGACCGGGCAAGGCCGAGGAAGAGCGCGACGGCGGCGAGGATCACGATCAGCGGCAGGATGGTGTAGAGCGTGGCCGGAACGCGCAGGAGCGACAGGAGCCCCGCCTGCACGAGGGTGATGCCCTCTCCCGAAAAGCGGCGCATCTGGTCGAGCACGTCGATCAGCATCATCAGGCCGAAGAAGGCGAGGAAGACGATGAACACCATGCGCAGGAAGCGTCGGGCGATGTAGCGTGACAGGATCATGAGGCGAAGATCCCGTTCAGGGCCCGCCTGAGCCGCCGCGGCCGTTGCCCGATCCAGAGCAGGAGGATGCCGATCCCGAAGCCGGTGACGGGGGCCGCATAGGCGAGCGGCCAGAGCTGCTCGTCGGTCACGCCCACGCCCGAGGCCGCCACGTTGATGGTCTGCACGACGATCAGGAGGAGCACGGCGAACAGGATCTGCCACCAGAGGCCGAAGCGGCTGAAGCTGCCCAGGAGCAGCGCCGCAAAGCCGATGAGCGAGGAGGCGAACCCGAGGAACGGCTGCCCGATCCGGCTGTGCCCTTCGTAGAGCGCCGCGGCCCGGGTGGAGCGCGTCTCCTCCAGCACCTCGGCCGTGGGGGCGAGCAGCGTCGTCGTCGGCAGTTCCTCGAGCACGCGGCGCTTCGGGCCCGAGCTCGTCACGAAGGCGCCGAGGTCGTAGGTC
Source organism: Cereibacter johrii (assembly GCF_001720585.1). GTDB lineage: Bacteria > Pseudomonadota > Alphaproteobacteria > Rhodobacterales > Rhodobacteraceae > Cereibacter_A > Cereibacter_A johrii. Next base: position 7,277 of record NZ_MABH01000091.1, read on the forward strand.
ACGTCGTCGAACCGCGTGAGCTCGAGCCTGCGCCCCTCGCGGGTGAGGGTCTGGGCGCTGCCGTCGATCATCAGGAGCTTCGGCGTCGTGTCGGTGCGCACCAGCAGCGCGCGCCGCGCCGTATAGGCGGTCGAGCGCGCAGGATCGCGGTCGTCGACGAGCAGCAGGTCTCTCAGCTCGCCCGTCTCGGTCACTTCGCGGATATAGAGCGTCACCCCGTCGGCCGGATGCAGGAACTCGCCGTCGCGCAGGAAACGGGCGGTCGCATTCTGCGAGATCTCGGCCGAGCGGGCCGAGAGGGTCGCGCGGCTGGCTGGCACCAGCAGGTTCATCAGCACGATCATCATGAGCGCCACGATCAGCCCGAACCAGATCACCGGCCGCGCGAGGCGGAAGGCCGAGAAGCCCGTGGCCTGCATCACCACCAGCTCCGATTCCTGGCTCAGGCGGTTCACGACATAGATCGTGGCGGCGAAGGCCGAGAGCGGCAGCACGAGCCGGATCACGTTGGGCAGGGCGAGGAGGGAGAATTCGAGGAAGACGAGCGCCGACTGGCCGTCCGAGATCAGGTCGTCGAACAGGCCGACGGCGCGGTTGATCCAGTAGACGAGCACCAGAACCAGCGAAAAGAAGCCGAACAGCGCCACGAGTTGCGACAGGAGATATCTGTCGAATCTTGCCACGCCTCGCTCGTCCTGTCCGTTGTCCCCGGGGTTTGCGGGACGCTACCGGAAATCGCCGCCGGGGAAAACTGGTATCTGGCGCTCGGGCGGGGCAGGGGCTAGCCTCGGCGCGGAGAACGGCCGGCGCCGCGGCATCCCCCGCGATCCGGCCCCGTCCCTCCGGCGCTCCGGCGCCTGTCCATCAACGGCGCGGTGGCGCCGAGCGTTGCAGCGGAGTAATCTGATGACCCATCCCGTTCCCATCCAGTTCCAGGGGCTCGACCTCGACGCCCTGGCCGGCGCTCCCGGTCGCATCGTGGTTTTCGCGGGCGAGGGAGGCACGATGGGCGCGGCGGCCAAGAAGGTGAACCGTCTGATGCGCGGCGCGCTCGAACGGGCCGCAGGCTCGGAAGCCTTCGGCAAGCTGAAGCAGGGCGATGCGATGGAGCTGGGCTTTCCCGTGGGGCTCGCGGCCGATGCGGTGCAGCTCGTGAAGCTCGAGCGGCGCGCCGACAAGGCCGCGGCGCGGAAGGCGGGCGGCACCATCGGACGGGCGCTCTCGAAGGTGGGCACGCTGGTGCTGGCCGACACGATCCAGCGGGCGGCCGATGTCTCCTTCGGGATCGCGCTCCGGGCCTATGACTTCACGCCGCACAAGACGGGCGAGAAGAGCCTGCCGGGGCCGGTGACGCTGATGGCGGCCAATCCCGAGGCGCTGGCGGCCGAGGCAGGCCCGATGGCGGCGCTGGCCGAGGGCATCTTCTTCACCCGCGATCTGGTGAACGAGCCCGCCAACGTGCTCTCGACCTTCGATTTCGCGGCGCGGCTTGCGGCGATGCACGAACTCGGCCTCGAGGTGGAGATCCTCGAGGAAGAGGAGATGGAGAAGCTCGGGATGCGAGCGCTCCTCGGGGTGGGGCAGGGCTCGGAACATCCCTCGAAGCTCGTCGTCATGCAGTGGAAGGGCGGGCCCGAGGATCAGGTGCCGCTGGCACTCGTGGGCAAGGGCGTGGTCTTCGACACCGGGGGCATCTCGATCAAGCCCGCGGCCGGCATGGAAGACATGACCATGGACATGGGCGGCGCGGCGGTGGTCGCGGGCGTCATGCGCACGCTCGCCATGCGCAAGGCGCGGGCCAATGTCGTGGGGCTCGTGGGCATCGTCGAGAACATGCCCGACGGCAATGCGCAGCGGCCGGGCGATGTGGTGCGCTCGATGAAGGGCGACACGATCGAGGTCATCAACACCGACGCCGAGGGCCGTCTCGTGCTGGCCGACGTGCTCTGGTATGCGCAGGAGCGCTTCCAGCCGCGCGGCATCGTCGATCTGGCCACGCTGACGGGGGCGATCATCGTGGCGCTCGGCCACGAGAATACGGGCGTCTTCTCGAACGACGATGCCTTCTGCGGCGCCTTCCTGAAGGCGGCCGAGGCCGAGGGCGAGGGCGCCTGGCGGATGCCGATGGGCGAGCGCTACGACGAGATGCTGAAATCGCGGATCGCGGACATGCGCAACTCCTGCGGGCGCGAGGCGGGCTCGATCACCGCGGCCCATTTCCTGCGCCGCTTCGTGAAGCCCGAGACGCCCTGGATCCATCTCGACATCGCGGGCACGGCGCTGCTGAAGTCGGACACGGCGCTCGCGCCGAAGGGCGCCACCGGCTGGGGGGTGCTGGCGCTCGACCGGATGATCCGGGACATGCTGGAGACGTGAGATCGGGCGCGCCGGGACCGGAGAGGTCCCGGCGGTTCGACCCGCCGGGGCTCTGCCCCGGACCCCGGGATATTTGGACCAGACTGAAGGAGAGGCGGGCCGCGTGGGCGTCGTGATGTTCTATCACCTGACGCGCTCCTCGGCCGAGGACACGCTGCGGCTTCTGCTGCCGCGGGCGCTCGGGCAGGGGTGGCGCGTCATGCTGCGGGGGACCGACCGGGCGCGGCTCGAGGCGCTGGATCTGGCGCTCTGGCGGGTGCCGGAGGACGGGTTCCTGCCGCACGGCATGGAGGGGGGGCCGCACGATGCGGTGCAGCCGGTGCTGCTCGGCACCGGCGCGATCGGCAACGGGGCGCAGGCGCTGATGCTGCTCGACGGGGCCGCGACGGAGGCTGCGGAGGCGGCGCCCCTCGAGCGGGTCTGGATCCTGTTCGACGGGCTGGACGAAGCGGAGCTTGCCCGGGCGCGCGGGCAGTGGAAGGCGCTGACCGGCGCGGGCGTGAAGGCGCAATACTGGTCGGAGGAAAGCGGGCGCTGGGAGAAGAAGGCCGAGGCGGGTTGAGGCGGCGGACGCGCGCGGGCGCCTCAGCGGCTCAGGATCATCCGGTCGTCGGCGATCTCGATGCGGAAGCGGCGCAGGTAATCCATGCCCAGAAGCGACATGTCCATCGGCCCTTCATTGACCCAGGCGGGGATGCGCTGTTCGCTGTAGGGTCCGAGCGCCACCGGGCCGATCCGCACCCGCGCGGTGCGCACCGGGCCGTTCGCGGTGACGGCCTCGCCGAGATAATCGAGCCGATCCGGCTCGATCCCGAGCCTGCGGGCGTCCGCTTGCGACAGGACGATGGAACTGGCCCCGGTATCGGCCATGAACCGGATGGGGGTGCCTGCGACATCGAGCGTGAGATAATAGTGGCCGTCGCGCGCGCGGGGCACCGCGATGCGGCTGTCCTCCATCACCGCCTGCGTGGGGGTGAGATCGCTGCGGATGTCGCGCCAGAGGCCATAGCCCGCGAGCACCGCCACGAAGATCAGCGCCCAGGCGAGGCCCGCGCGGATCGCCGCGCCGATGCGGCCGCGATATTCGACCAGCACCCAGGCGCCGAGCGCGGTGAGGAGAAGCCCGAGATAGATCAGCCGTGCCGTCAGATCGCCGTCCATGGTCTCTCCCGAAGCTCTGCCCTGGATATGGGGCCGGGGAGGGGGATGCTCCAGCCCCCGGGGGTGGAAAGTGCCGCGGCGCGGGGATCGGACCCTGCGCGGTTCGGCTGCGGAGGGTCGGGACGGGACGGGTGGTGCGGGGCGGACCTGTCCGGCCGAAGCCGTCCGGCGGGGCGGATCGGGAGCCCGTGCGGAGATGCGCTGCGGCTCGGACGGCAGGCGCCGCGCGTGGGACCGGACCG
>NZ_MABH01000092.1 GCF_001720585.1 Cereibacter johrii
GCCCCCTCCGCGCCGCCTTCGAGACGGCGGAGGCGGGCGACACTTCCGCGCTGCCGCCGGCCATCGCGGCCTACAAGGCCCGGCTCTCGGCCGAGGCGCCCAAGGTCGCGACCCGCAAGGCCTCGGAAATGGCGCTCGGCGTGGTCAATGAGGCGCTGCCCTTCTCGGTCGGCGGCTCGGCCGACCTGACCGGCTCGAACCTGACCCGCTCGAAGGGGATGGTGTCGGTCGCGCCGGGCGCCTTCGCGGGCTCCTACATCCATTACGGCATCCGCGAGCACGGGATGGCCGCGGCGATGAACGGGATCGCGCTGCACGGCGGCCTGCGGCCCTATGGCGGCACCTTCATGGCCTTCGCCGACTATTGCCGGCCCTCGATCCGGCTGTCGGCGCTGATGGGCGTGCCCGTCACCTATGTCATGACCCACGATTCCATCGGCCTCGGCGAGGATGGGCCCACGCACCAGCCGGTCGAGCATCTGGCGAGCCTGCGCGCGATCCCGAACCTTGCGGTGATCCGGCCCGCGGATGCGGTCGAGACCGCCGAGGCCTGGGAGATCGCCATGACGGCTGCGGCCACGCCCACGCTTCTGGTGCTGTCGCGCCAGAACCTGCCCACGGTGCGGACCGAGCATCGGGACGAGAACCTGACCGCCCGCGGCGCCTATCTCCTGCGGGATCCGGGCGACCGGCAGGTGACGCTGATCGCAACCGGGTCGGAGCTGGAGCTGGCGCTGGCCGCGGCGGATCTTCTGGAAGCCGAAGGCATCGCCGCCGCCGTGGTCTCGGCGCCCTGTTTCGAGCTCTTCGCCGCGCAGCCCGTAGATTACCGGGCGAAGGTTCTGGGACAGGCGCCCCGCGTGGGCTGCGAGGCCGCGCTGCGGCAGGGGTGGGATCTCTTCCTCGCGCCGCAGGACGGGTTCGTGGGCATGACGGGCTTCGGCGCCTCGGCGCCCGCGCCCGCGCTCTATCACCATTTCAACATCACCGCCGAAGCCATTGCCGGGGCGGCAAAAGAACGGATCTGAGGGAAGAGGGATGACAGTCAGGGTTGCCATCAACGGCTTCGGCCGTATCGGCCGCAACGTGCTGCGCGCGATCGTGGAATCGGGGCGCACCGACATCGAGGTGGTCGCGATCAACGATCTGGGTCCGGTCGAGACCAATGCGCATTTGCTGCGCTTCGACAGCGTGCACGGCCGCTTCCCGGCCAAGGTCACCAGCGGCGACGACTGGATCGATGTGGGCCGCGGCCCGATCAAGGTGACGGCCATCCGCAATCCGGCGGAGTTGCCCTGGGCGGGCGTCGATGTGGCGATGGAATGCACGGGCATCTTCACCACGAAGGAGAAGGCGGCGGCGCATCTCCGGAACGGGGCGAAGCGGGTGCTGGTCTCGGCGCCCTGCGACGGGGCCGACCGCACCATCGTCTATGGGGTGAACCATGCAACGTTGACGGCCGAGGACATGGTGGTCTCGAACGCCTCCTGCACCACGAACTGCCTCTCGCCGGTGGCCAAGGTGCTTCACGATGCGATCGGCATCGCCAAGGGCTTCATGACCACGATCCACAGCTATACAGGCGACCAGCCCACGCTCGACACGATGCACAAGGATCTCTACCGCGCGCGGGCCGCGGCGCTGAGCATGATCCCGACCTCGACCGGCGCCGCGAAGGCCGTGGGGCTCGTGCTGCCCGAGCTCAAGGGCCGGCTCGACGGCGTGTCGATCCGGGTGCCCACGCCCAACGTCTCGGTGGTGGATCTGGTGTTCGAGGCCGCCCGCGACACGACGGTCGAGGAGGTGAATGCGGCCATCGAGGCCGCCGCCCGCGGCCCGCTGAAGGGCGTGCTGGGCTATACGACCGAGCCCAACGTCTCGTCCGATTTCAACCACGATCCGCATTCGTCGGTGTTCCACATGGACCAGACCAAGGTGATGGAGGGCCGAATGGTCCGCATCCTCAGCTGGTACGACAACGAATGGGGCTTCTCGAACCGGATGGCCGACACCGCCGTGGCGATGGGCCGGCTTCTCTGACCAAGCCGGGGGGCGCTGCCCCCCGGACCCCCCGGGATATTTCGGCCAGAATGAAAGGGCCGACAGGCAAGGACTTCACCCATGGCACTCATCACGCTTCGCCAGCTTCTCGATCACGCGGCCGAACATGGCTACGGCGTTCCCGCCTTCAACATCAACAACATGGAGCAGGGTCTCGCGATCTTGGAGGCGGCGCGCGCCTGCGACGCGCCCGTCATCATCCAGGCCAGCCGCGGCGCGCGGAGCTATGCCAACGACATCATGCTGGCCAAGATGATCGAGGCGCTGGCCGCGATCTATCCCGAGATCCCGCTCTGCATGCATCAGGACCACGGCAACAACGAAGCCACCTGCATGACCGCGATCCGGCACGGCTTCACCTCGGTGATGATGGACGGCTCGCTGAAGGCCGACGCGAAGACCCCGGCGGACTATGACTACAACGTGGACATCACCGCCCGCGTGAGCCAGATGGCGCATTGGGTGGGGGCCTCGGTCGAGGGCGAGCTGGGCGTTCTGGGCAGCCTCGAGACCGGCGAGAGCGAGGCCGAGGACGGGCATGGCGCGGAAGGCAAGCTCGATCACAGCCAGCTGCTGACCGACCCGGATCAGGCGGTCGATTTCGTGAAGAAGACCCAGGTCGATGCGCTGGCCATCGCCTGCGGCACCTCGCACGGCGCCTACAAGTTCAGCCGCAAGCCCGACGGCGAGATCCTCGCCATGTCGGTAATCGAGGCGATCCACAGGAAGCTGCCCGACACCCATCTCGTGATGCACGGCTCGTCCTCGGTGCCGCAGGAGCTGCAGGACATCATCAACGAATACGGCGGCGCCATGCCGCAGACCTTCGGCGTGCCGGTGGAGGAGATCGTGCGCGGCATCAGGATGGGCGTGCGCAAGGTCAATATCGACACCGACTGCCGCATGGCGATGACGGGCCAGTTCCGCCGCATCGCGCAACAGACCCCCTCCGAGTTCGATCCGCGCAAGTTCCTGAAGCCTGCGATGGATGCGATGCGCGACCTCTGCAAGCAGCGGCTGGAAGCCTTCGGCACCGCAGGCCAGGCCGGGAAGATCAAGATCATCCCGATGGACGATATGGCCAAACGCTATGCCAGCGGCGCGCTTGCGCCCAAGACCGCCTGAAAAGCCCCGTGTGAAAGGATACGATCATGGACCAGTCCAACCGCTACGCCCGGCTTGATCTGAAGGAAGCCGATCTGATCGAGGGCGGCCGTCACGTTCTCTGCGCCTATGTCATGAAGCCCAAGGCGGGCTACGGCTATCTGGAGACGGCGGCGCATTTCGCGGCCGAAAGCTCGACCGGCACCAATGTCGAGGTCTCGACCACCGACGATTTCACCCGCGGCGTCGATGCGCTCGTCTACGAGATCGACCCGGAGAAGGAGATCATGAAGATCGCCTATCCGGTCGAGCTCTTCGACCGAAACATCATCGACGGGCGGGCGATGCTCTGTTCGTTCCTGACGCTGACGATCGGCAACAACCAGGGCATGGGCGATGTCGAATATGCCAAGATGCACGATTTCTACGTGCCGCCCTGCTATCTGCGCCTGTTCGACGGCCCCTCGATGAACATCGCCGACATGTGGCGCGTGCTGGGGCGCGATGTGCGCAACGGCGGCATGGTGGTGGGCACCATCATCAAGCCGAAGCTCGGGCTGCGACCGAAACCTTTTGCCGATGCCTGCCACGAATTCTGGCTGGGCGGCGACTTCATCAAGAACGACGAGCCGCAGGGCAACCAGACCTTCGCGCCGCTGAAGGAGACGATCCGCCTCGTGGCCGATGCGATGAAGCGCGCGCAGGACGAGACCGGCGAGGCCAAGCTCTTCTCGGCCAACATCACCGCGGACGACCATTACGAGATGGTGGCGCGGGGGGAATATATCCTCGAGACCTTCGGCGAGAATGCCGATCATGTGGCCTTCCTCGTCGACGGCTATGTGACGGGCCCCGCGGCCATCACCACCGCGCGGCGTCAGTTCCCGCGTCAGTTCCTGCATTATCACCGGGCGGGGCACGGCGCCGTCACCTCGCCGCAGTCGATGCGGGGCTATACGGCCTTCGTGCTCTCGAAGATGGCGCGGTTGCAGGGGGCCTCGGGCATCCACACCGGCACCATGGGCTATGGCAAGATGGAGGGCGAGGCGGCCGACAAGATCATGGCCTACATGCTGACCGACGATGCGGCCGAGGGGCCCTTCTACCGTCAGGACTGGCTGGGGCTGAAGGCCACGACGCCCATCATCTCGGGCGGCATGAACGCGCTGAGGCTGCCGGGCTTCTTCGACAATCTCGGCCATTCCAACGTGATCCAGACCTCGGGCGGCGGCGCCTTCGGCCATCTCGACGGCGGCACGGCGGGGGCGAAGTCGCTGCGCCAGTCGCACGAGGCCTGGATGGCGGGGGTGGATCTCGTGACCTACGCCCGCGAGCACCGCGAGCTTGCCCGTGCCTTCGAGAGCTTCCCGGCGGATGCCGACAAGTTCTATCCGGGCTGGCGCGACCGGCTGCAGCGCGCGGCCTGAGGCGCGCCTCAGGAGACAGGGGCCGGGCGGCATCCGCCCGGCCGCGGGCTTTTGCAGGATGAGGCTCGCCGCGGACGGCGGGTCACTCGCCCAGTGCGATCCCCTCGCGGCGGGGATCGGCACCGCCCTGCAACCTCTCGCCCAGCGAGATCGCATGGAGGCCCGAGGTCAGGTCCACCGGCTTCACCTCGTAGCCCAGATCGGCGAGCGGCTGGCTCAGCGCCTCGGCGCGGGTGCCGGCCTCGATCTGGAACGGCCCGAAATTGTTCACGAGATGCGGCATGGCCACCGCCTGCTGCACATCCATGCCCCAATCGAGATGGGCGATCAGCGTCTGCGCCACATAGCCGATGATCGTGGAGCCGCCGGGGCTGCCCACCGCCAGCACGGGCTTGCCGTCCCGGAGCACGATGGTGGGCGCCATCGAGGAGCGCGGGCGCTTGCCGGGCTCGACCCGGTTCGCGATGGGCCAGCCCTCCGCATGGGTGCGGAAGGAGAAGTCGGTGAGCTCGTTGTTCAGGAGGAACCCGTTCGTCATCAGCCGCGAGCCGAAGCCGTTCTCGATGGTCGTCGTCATCGAGAGCACGTTGCCCGCCGCATCGACGATGGAGATATGCGAGGTCGAGGGCAATTCGAGGCTCTCGTCGGGGGCGAGAAGCCCCGCGTGATCCCATTCGGGCGTGCCGGCCGCCACCTCGGGCAGCGCATCGTCGCCCCGCAGAAGCTCGGCCCGGGCGGCGAGATAGGCGGGATCGAGCAGCCCCTCGACGGGCACCGGCACGAAATCGCTGTCGGCCATGTAGCGGCCGCGGTCGGTGAAGGCGAGGCGGGTCGCATCGCCGATCAGCCGCCAGCTCTCGGCCGTCTCGGGCCCGAGGGCGGCCAGATCGTAGGGTTCGAGCGCGCCGAGGATCAGCCCCACGGTCAGCGCCCCCGACGAGGGCGGGCCCATGCCGCAGATGTCGGCACCGCGGTAGTCGGCACAGACGGGCGGGCGCTCCACCACGCGGTAGGAGGCCAGATCCTCGAGCGCGAGCACGCCTGGATTGCCCTCGGCGCCGCGGACGGTGGCCACGATCTCCTCGGCGATGGGGCCGCGGTAGAAGGCATCCGCCCCTTCGGCCGCAAGACGGCGGAGGGTTTCGGCATAGTCGGGGTTCTTCAGCAGGGCCCCTGCCTCGAGCGGTCGGCCCTCGGGCAGGAAATAGGCGGCGGTGGCGGGAAAGCGCGAGAGGCCCTCGGGATCCTCGGCCACGAGACCTGCGAGACGGGGCGAGACCGCAAAGCCGTCCTCGGCCAGACGGATGGCCGGATCGAAGAGGCTGGACCAGCCGGACTTGCCCCAGCGCCGGTGCGCCTCCTCGAGCAGAAGCGGCGTGCCGGGCGTGCCCACGGACCGGCCGCCCACCACCGCGTCGAGAAACTCCAGCGGTTCGCCCTCGGGCGTCTGGAAGAGCTGCGGGGTCGCGGCCCGCGGCGCGGTCTCGCGCGCATCGAGCGTGGTGAGGGCGCCGGTCGCCGCGTCGAACCAGACGAGGAAGGCGCCGCCGCCGAGCCCCGAGGATTGCGGCTCGACCAGCCCCAGCACGGTCTGCACCGCGATCATGGCATCGGCCGCGCTGCCGCCGCTGCGCAGGATCTCGGCTCCGGCCTCGACGGCAAGCGGGTTCGCGGCCACCACCATCCAGTCCTGCGCCTCGACGGGCCGTCCCGCGTCGCGCGCCTCCATCGCCGCGGCTGCTGTGGGCGGGAGGGCCCCGAAAGCCTCGGGCGCGGTGGGCGCCTCGGGGGCGAGCGTGTCGCTGGCCTGTTGCGCGAAGGCGGGCAGGGCGGAGGCGAGGAACAGGGCGAGCGTGCGGACCATGGGCGTCTCCTTTCCGGGGCCCTATCAACTGGCCCGTGCGGACGCCGGGTCAAGCGCAACCGGCGCCTGTCCCGAACCGAAAGGCCCGATGCGGCTTCGCGCTCAGGGCCGGATGCGCCAGCCCGAGCGGAAGATCCACCAGATCGCGCCCAGGCAGAGCGCGGTGAAGGCGAAGATCGCCACGAGGCTCACCGCCACCGGCACGTCCGCCGTGTCGAAGAAGGACCAGCGGAAGACCGACATCAGATAGACCACCGGATTGAAGAGCGCGATTGTCTGCCAAGGCCCCGGCAGCATCTCGATGCTGTAGAAGCTGCCGCCGAGGAAGATCAGCGGCGTCAGCACGAGCAGCGGGATGAGCTGCAACTGCTGGAAATCCTTGGCCCAGATCCCGATGATGAAGCCGAAGAGCGAGAAGCTGAGGCTGGTCAGCGCCAGAAGCGCCAGCATGGCCAGCGGATGGGCGATGGGCAGATCGACGAAGAGGAAGGCGGTGGCGAGGATCACGAGCCCGATCAGGATCGACTTGCCCGCCGCCGCCCCCACGAAGCCCGTCACGATCTCGGTGAAGCCGATGGGGGCCGCCAGCAGCTCCTGCATCGTGCCGATGAATTTCGGGAAATGGATCGCGAAGGAGGCATTGGCCACCGACTGCGTGACCACCGTCAGCATGATGAGGCCCGGCACGATGAAGGCGCCGTAGCTCACGCCGCCCACCGTCTCGATCCGGCTGCCGATGGCCGCGCCGAAGACGACGAAATAGAGCGAGGTCGAGATGACGGGCGAGGCCAGCGACTCGAGGATGGTGCGGAAGAAGCGCGCCATCTCCTTGGCGAAGATCACCCGGACAGCCTGAAGGTTCATCGTCCCGCCCTCACCAGATCCACGAAGATGTCCTCGAGGCTGCTCTGCCGCGTGGCGATGTCGGCGATGGGCAGGCCCGCCGCGCGCATCTCGGTCAGGAGCGTCACGATGCCCGTCCGCTCCTGCGTGGCATCGTAGCTGTAGACGAGGCTCAGCCCGCCGGTCCCGAGCGTGAGCCCGCGCCCCGCCAGCGCCTCGGGCACCGCCGCGATGGGCTGCGCCAGATCCACCTTCAGCTCCTTGCGGCCCATCCGCGCCATCAGGCTCGCCTTGTCCTCGACCAGAAGGATCTCGCCGCCGGCGATGATCCCCACGCGGTCGGCGATGGCCTCGGCCTCCTCGATGTAATGGGTGGTCAGGATGATGGTCACGCCCTGCGCCCGCAGATCCTCGACCACCGCCCACATGTCCTTGCGCAGTTCCACATCGACGCCGGCCGTGGGCTCGTCGAGAAAGAGCACCCGCGGCTCGTGCGCCAGCGCCTTGGCGATCAGCACCCGCCGTTTCATCCCGCCCGACAGCGGCTGGATCGCGCTGTCCTTCTTGTCCCAGAGCGACAGCTGGCGCAGCACGCGCTCGACATGGGCGGGGTCCGGCGGCTTGCCATAGAGCCCGCGGGCGTAGCTCACGCTGCGGAACACCTTCTCGAAGGGCTCGAGCGCGATCTCCTGCGGCACGAGGCCGATCATCGCGCGCGCCGCGCGCCAGTCCGAGGCGATGTCGTGGCCGCCCACCGTGACCTGCCCCGAGGTCGGGCGCACGATGCCGCAGATCGTCGAGATGAGCGTGGTCTTGCCGGCGCCGTTCGGGCCGAGGAGCGCGAGGATCTCGCCCTCCCGGATGTCGAGGCTCACGGATTTCAGCGCCCGGAAGCCGGTGTCGTAGGTCTTCACCAGATCGCGGACGGAGACGATGGCGGTCATGTGGTCTCCGAAACTGGCGGGCGACGGGCCCGGCCTCTGCGGCGCACCGCAGCGCCGGAGGGCGACTTAGGGCGCGGCGGGAGCCGAACAAGGGCCCGGCGTCCCGCCCGCCTGCGCCGCAGGATGCCCCTACCTAAGGTGGAGGGCAAGACGGTGGCCATGGCCCCGCGCCTCTGACAGAGTTCGGGGACGCCACGCGGATCTGGGAGGAGACTCGTGAACGTCATGGACACCCACCCCGACGGCCGGGCGATCGCGCATCTGGCCGAGCGGATCCGGGCGGGGCTGATCGGCCACGAGATCCTCGTCGAGCGGCTGATGACCGCGCTTCTGACCGGGGGGCATGTGCTGATCGAGGGGGCGCCGGGGCTCGCCAAGACCCGTGCCGTCAAGCGGCTGGCGCAGGGGCTCGACGGCAGCTTCGCCCGCATCCAGTGCACGCCCGATCTCATGCCCTCGGATCTCACCGGCACGCAGGTCTTCCGCCGCCAGAGCGAGAGCTTCGACTTCGTGCCGGGGCCGATCTTCCATTCCCTCGTGCTGGTGGACGAGATCAACCGCGCGCCGCCCAAGGTGCAGTCGGCCCTGCTCGAGGCCATGGCCGAGGGGCAGGTCACGGCGGGCGGCGTCACGCGGCCCCTGCCGGACCCGTTCATGGTGGTCGCGACCCAGAACCCGATCGAGCACGAAGGCACCTTCCCCTTGCCCGAGGCGCAGCTCGACCGGTTCCTGCTCCATGTGGATCTGGCCCTGCCGGGGGCCGAGGCAGAGCGCGCGATCCTCGATCTGGTCGAGGGCGAGGCGCGGGAGGCCGCGCTGCCCGCGGGCAAGCCGCTCGAGCTGGCCGAGCTTCGGCGGGCGCGGGCGGCGGTGGCGGGCATCCATCTTGCGCCCGCGCTCAGGGATTTCATCGTGCGGCTCGTGATCGCCACCCGCGAGACCGAAGGCTCGCCGCTCGAGGGGCTGATCGAACATGCGGTCTCGCCGCGGGGAACGCTGGCGCTTGCGGCCTCGGCCCGGGCGCGGGCGCTCCTGCACGGGCGCGACCATGCGCTGCCCGAGGATGTCGAGGCGCTGGCGCCCGATGCGCTCGCCCACCGGCTGG